>NZ_JBFWMI010000013.1:0-50962 GCF_050251695.1 Macellibacteroides sp. | reverse complement strand
GCCGACTGGCATACATAAGCCCAACCGCTCCAGATCAAATATATCGCGATTTACTTCCAGACAAGTGGACTAAACTCTAATAACAGATTACTAAATCTTACAAGACGGTATCGCGGAGACGCTTACATTCCATCTGTCATCTGTCATTCCTTACGGCCTTCGTCAAAGAGGTTGAATAGTTCTTTTTTCCCTTAAAGGATTAGCTCTTTTCATTACAATCATTAGGGCATGACTTAAAGTATATTCTTCGTCTCTCAGCTGAGTGACCATTGTCCTCCAACTGAGTGATCATTGTCCCTCAGTTGTGTGACAATGGTCCCCCAATTGAAAGACGAAGAAACAATCTATTGAAAAGACCTAAACTATGGCAAGAATCGAACAAAGTATGGATTGAAATTAGTTAATACTAGCTATGATTAGTTGGGCTTGATAAGTTTTAATTTATCCAGCATAAATTAACGAGGTAATTTTTCTTTTTTTATATTCATTTTTGATTATTAATAAATCAAAAGAACATAAAAACTATAAATCTATTCTAACTGATAGAGAAGCGTTTCTCTGATTTTCCTGTTTCTAAACAGATATATAAAAATTATCTTTATATTTGTCACGATGTAAGTCCATCTTATAATGCCTGTGGAGAAGTTATTTAGTAATATATATAAGGAGTATTATAGTAAAGCCTTTCGTTTTGCTAATTTGTATGTTCGGAATGATATGGTTGCCGAAGATATAGCGGCGGAATCGTTAGTTAAGTTGTGGGAAACAATGAAAAAGGAGTGCGTGGAAAAGCCTTCTTCTTTGCTCTTGACTATATTGAAACGTAAGTCTCTGGATTATCTTCGCTCTCAATCACGTGCCCAACAAGTTTTTGAGGATTTAGAAAATTGGCGCCAGCGAGAACTTTTGATTCGCATTTCTACTTTGGATGCCTGCGATCCTGAATATGTTTTCTCGAATGAAATTCGAAAGATTTTGAGGGATACTTTGAGCCAATTACCAAGTCAAACTCGAAAAGCCTTTGTTTTAAGCCGCTTCGAACATAAATCTGGAAAAGAGATTGCTCAAATTCTAGGAATTAGTGTTAAAGGAGTTGATTATCATATAGCAAAGGCAGTCAGCGCTTTACGGGTTTCTCTGAAAGACTATTTACCCTTTATCCCTTTTTTATTTTCATTTTACTACTAGTGAACTTCCCTTTTTGAACGTCTTATATATAAAAGCCTAAATTTATAGCATGGACGATATTTTACTACAAGCCTATTTTGAAGGAAAAACTACCGATGAACAATCGCGCATGATAACCGAGTGGTTGGATCAGGATGAGGCCAATCTCATTCATTACCAGCGGCTGAGTCGGATATATGAGATCAGCCTTTGGAACGAGGAGTTGCCACAGGAAAGTGTTTCCGGAAAGAAAAAGAGGCTGTGGCCAAAGATTCTGCTCCAGACCATCCAGGTAGCGGCTATTTTTACATTTGGGTTCTTTTTCAGCCAGCTTTTTTTCTTGCAGGAAGAAGATGTAAAGATGCAGATGGTTGAGGTCCCTCCTGGACAGAATTCGCTTGTAACCCTAGCGGATGGTTCCAAAGTTTGGCTTAATGCAGGTAGTACTTTGCATTTTCCGACCCGTTTTTCCAACCGCGAACGACTTGTAACTTTAAACGGAGAAGGATTCTTTGAAGTCCGGGCCAATAAGAAGAAACCTTTTATCGTATCGGCATCGGGGTATAAGGTAAAAGCATTGGGTACCTCCTTCAATGTGTATGCCTATAACCAGTCCCGCGAGTTTGAGACCGCGTTGCTGACCGGAAAGGTTGAAATTGAAACTCCGGGCAGCAAGAACACCCTTACTTTATATCCCAATAACAAAGCTGTTCTCGAGAAAGGTGCGTTGAAAACCTATCCGATTGAAAATAAAGACTATTTCCTCTGGCGCGAAGGGGTAATCTGTTTCAATGAACCCTTGTCTGGGGTATTGAAAAAGTTAGAGCTATACTTCAATGTAACCATCGAAATGAATAATAAGTTCATCCTTCAAAACGAGCAATACTGTGTTGGTAAGTTCCGGACCCGAGACGGATTGGAGCATATCCTGCAAGTTTTGCAGCTTACAAATCATTTTAAGTACCAGAAGGATGATGAAAATAACAAGATAATTATCAATTGAATAAAATATAAAATACTAATAATTGAATGCCTATGAAATAAATACCGAATAAAATAAAAACCGGCAAGCGCGCCAACGCTCACCGGTTGTGGGTTAGAACCCCGAGCTTGGAAATATTATCGAAGTACTAACAAAAAAATCTATATACAAAATTATGAATTATATTTTGTACAGACAAACTATATCTAAAATTAAACATCCTTTTCGTATTATGAAAATCACAGTTGTTGCGTTATTTGCCTCTGTTTTTTCTATTTATGCTACGGAAGCCAGTTCACAAAATGCAAAAGTTTCTATTCATGTAAATCAACGATCCACAAAGGAGGTGATTGCCGAAATTGAAAGGCAGACCGAATATCTGTTTGTATACAACGGCAACGAAGTCGATTTAACCCGACAGATATCGCTGGATGTGAAAAACAAATCCGTATCCGATGTTCTCAGCAGCCTTTTTGCTAATACAAACATCTCGTATAAGTTGGTGGGTAAAAACATCTCGTTAATCGTAAAAAATGACCAAATGCAGCCCGTGTCTCAACAGAGTGGTAAGGTTATCAACGGTGTTGTGGTGGACCAGGCCGGCATGCCCATCATCGGGGCCAACGTGGTCGAAAAGGGAACCACCAACGGTGTGATTTCAGATATTGACGGAAAATACAGCTTGTCGGTATCCGAGGGTGCGATTCTGCAAATCACCTATATCGGCTATGTTCAGCAGGCTGTAAAGGTGGGAAAAGAATCCAACCTGCAAATTGTCCTCAAGGAAGATTCTCAGGCATTAGATGAAGTTGTTGTCGTTGGATATGGTGTTCAAAAAAAACGTGATCTTACTGGAGCCATTTCCTCTGTAAAAATGGATGATGCCCCTGTTAACACCTTTTCAACCATTAGTCATGCTTTGGCAGGAAAGGCTTCGGGTCTTCAAGTAACTCAAAATAGTGCACAAGTAGGTGGAGGGGCTACATTTCGCATACGCGGAGCCGCCTCAACTGGGGCCGGAAACGACCCATTGGTAATTATCGATGGTTTTCCTGTTTCATCAGGTAGTTCATTGAGCTCAGGAACTCGTTATAATGCAGGGTCTACAGATAATTTATTAGCGTCATTAAATCCTAATGATATTGAATCTATTGAAGTATTGAAAGATGCTAGTTCTACAGCCATCTATGGTTCTCGTGCTGGTCACGGAGTTATTATTATCACTACTAAACGCGGGAAACAACAAAAAGCCCAGGTTAGATATTCTGGTAATATTTCTTTACAGAACATGAAAAATGGTTATGAAGTATTGGACGGTGCCGAATATATGCAGCAACGCAACCGTTATAATTATGAAAACTATTTAAAAAGAAATGGGTTAGATATTTATAAGGATTATGTTACGCTCGAATCCGGACATGTTACTCCCAATTATGTGCCTGTTTACAGTGATGCTGAGATCGCTAATGCAAAAACAACCGATTGGTTTGATGCTGTAACTCGTACAGGAATGTTACAGACACATAATATCTCTATTAATGGAGGAACTGAAAGCAACCAATACATGACTTCATTAAATTATACCGGACAAAAAGGTGTTGTTGATACTAATAACATGGATCGGTTTACAGGTAAAGTTAATATGGACCAGATTCTTTCCCGGTTTATAAAAGTTGGCTTCTCGTTGAATGTTGCCAGAAATTCTTTCGATAATGTACCAATTGGTGATGGAGAATTTGAGAATGCCGGTGTAATTTCTGCTGCAGCAACCTTTAATCCCACATTGCCCATTTTCGATGTGAATGGAAATTACACGGTTAATCCAGACTTTACGCAATTACCTAATCCCGTGTCTTTGTTGGAAATTACTGATAAAACGACCAAAGACCGTCTGCTGGCTTCAGCTTATGTCCAAGCAGAGCCTGTAAAAGGGTTGATCATTAAAGCTAATTTTGGTGTAGACCGGCAAAATGAGAAACGCAAAGTATATTTACCCAAGACTACCATGTACGGGGCAGCGGTAAACGGACAGGCCAGCATACGGCAATACGACCGCAATGATTACTTGATGGATCTTACGGCTACTTATTCAAGAGAGTTTGGAAATCACAGTTTAACCGCCTTGTTAGGGTACTCTTACCAGCAATTTAATTATGAGGATGTTTCAGCCGAAAACAAAGACTTCCTCATCGATTCGTTTTTATTCAACAACTTGGGCGCCGGCAACTATACGAAACCCTCAGTGGGCTCTTCGGCTTATAAGTCTGCCTTGGGATCCTATTTTAGCCGTATCAACTACTCTTATCTAGGTCGCTATTTAATGACACTGACTCTTCGTGCGGATGGCGCTTCTAACTTCGATCCGGACAACCGCTGGGGATATTTTCCCTCTGTTTCAACAGGATGGCGCTTTAGTGACGAGGGTTTTATGCAGCCATTCAGCAAATACATGTCGAATGGTAAACTGCGGGTTAGCTATGGACAGACCGGTAACTCGAATGTGGGCAACCGTACAATGGATTTGTTTGGATCGGGTTACAACAATGTTTTTGGCAACAGTGCTTATACCGGCGTGTATGCTTCGCAGTTGGGCAACCCCTTGTTGACGTGGGAAACGACCAGTGAATTTAATGTCGGATTAGATTTAGGTTTTTTCAACAATCGAATCTCTACCACTTTTGAATATTTTAACCGCACCATTTCCGATTTGTTGGTGACAGGTAAGTCATTGCCCTCATACAACGAGATAACTTCGATTGCGGCAAATATTGGAAAGACCCAGAGCCAGGGATTTGAATTTTCTTTGAATACGGTGAATGTGAGCAGTCGGGAATGGAGCTGGAGTACCGATGTTACCCTTTCGCTGTATCGTGACCGCTGGAAGGAACGGGATGTAAATTGGAAGCCAGCCGCTTACCAGCGCGTTGACGATCCTATTAGGTCTATTTTTACCTATGTGTCCGATGGTCTGTTGCAGGCAGGCGAAAAAGCTCCATTACATCAGGCAGCTCTGTTGCCGGGACAGGTCAAGTTGGTAGATCGTAACAATGATGGATCGCTTAATGAACAAGATATGGTTCGAATAGGGACTCAAGATCCCGCATTTCTTTTTGGTTTTAACAATACATTGCGATATAAAAATATTGACTTGAATATATATTTTTATGGTGAAGCTGATAAACTAAAAGGACCTAGTTATTATGACTCATGGGCGAATAAAGGATATCAAATTAATCAAAGTCAAAATGTTTCTACTGGATACATGCTTACTTGGTCTCACGAAAATCAAGGAGGTAGATACCCTAACATTCTTGGATCTAATGATTATGGTGTTGGCGATTATATGCATAAGAAGATTTCATATATCCGTTGCCGTAATATTACATTGGGATATACAGTTCCTTTATCTAAAAAGATATTGAATAGCATTCGTGTTTATGTAGATGTTAACAATCCGTTTGTTATTACCAATTGGAGCGGATTAGATCCAGAAACGGAAGGACACCAGTATTCATATCCAAATGTAACCTCCTTTAGCTTTGGGGTAGACGTAGCATTTTAAATTAATTAGAATATGAGAAGTTTCAAATATTATATAATAGGGGGCGTAATGGCAGCCCTGGTTGGATTCAACGGTTGTGCACTGGAATCTGAAGTGTACGATTCAATTAATGCGGGTATATTCCCCACCACGGAGAGTGATGCCGAGGCCTTGGTTACTGCAAATGCATACGGAATTTTTCAGAATAACGGATATTCCGGCATGTTCAATGTGGCCAGAGGCGTCTTGGTGGTATCTGATTTGATGAGCGATTACGGCGAATGTACTTGGCGCGGATGGGAACCAATGCTTTACAACCGTTGGCGGGTAGGCAACGGTTATAACGACCGCCATTGGGACTGGGCCAAGTTTATGGGAAGGATAACAATGGCCATTGACCGTATTGAGAATATGGATCTGGACGAAAATGTTAAAAACAAATACTTGGCTGAGTTGCACTGCGCTCGTGGATGGCTGGCCTTTTGCATGTACGATTTGTACGGCCCCATCCCCATCGCAGATGTTGAAACCTTGAAGAAGCCGTTGGAAGAGAAGATCCTTCCTCGCTTGTCTGAAGAGGAAATGCAGAATTTTATCGTTAATGAGTTAGAGAAAGCAGCACCGGTACTGCCCTATAGCTATAAGAAGGGTGATCCCAATTACGGTAGATTCACTAAAGGACTGTGTCACATGGTGTTATTGAAGTTCTACATGCAGACCAAGCAATGGGCAAAAGCGGAAGCAATGGGGCGTGAACTTACCAAGCCGGAATACGGCTACGAGTTGGTTGCCAACTATGCAGATATTTTTACCCTTGCTAACGAAAAGAACGCAGAGACGATTTGGGCTGTCAACTGTTTGCGGGGTACTCAGGAGCACAAATGGCATCCCCACGTCCTGCCAAACGACTATCCCACAGTACCGGCTGGCGTCGTGAAGTGGAACGGCTTTAAAATCTCTTGGGATTTCTTCCATACCTTTGAGGAAGGAGACAAACGTTTGGAAACAATTATTAGTGCCTATACGGGTACGGGAGGCAAAGAACACAGCGAAACGATTGACCGCCAAACCAATGGATTGTTGTTTTATGGTGCCGTTCCTTTCAAATATGAAATCGACAAAGGAACTACCGGCGAAGACAGCGAAATCGATTACATCATTTACCGTTATGCTGATGCCCTTACCCTGCTCTCGGAGGCTATTGTCCGTAAGGGAAATACCGTAACCCAGGAAGCTGTGGATTTGCTGAACCGGGTTCGTACCCGGGCGGGTTTGCCAGCTTACGAAATGACTGATTTTTCGAATACACGCGATTTTCTTGATAAGTTGTTGCTGGAACGTGGGCATGAACTTTATTATGAAGGGTGCCGCCGTCAGGACCTGATCCGAGACGGATCTTATGTGGATGCCATCAAAAAGAAATGTGCCATCGCCGGACAAACTACCTTGGTTAACGAAAACTATCAGCGAATCCCCTTACCCCAATATGTAATTGATGAGGGAAAAGGAGAGATTGTTCAGAATCCTGGATATTAATTTTAGAGAAAAAGACTTATCTGTTGAACAGCGATTCTTCAGATAAGTCTTTAGTTTTTATGAACAATCAATATCAATTAAATGAAGATTTAGCAAATGAATAAATATATCTTTTTATTAGTTTTTGTGTGTGTATATCTTCAGTCTGGCTGTTCATCAGTCGCCAGAAAGTTCGTTGTTGCTTACGAACCAGACACTATTTCTATTTTGCGTAATCCTGCAATGGGTTGGGTAATGTATGAAGAAGGTTGGTCCTTTGACCCAATGCATCGAAAATGGTATGATCCAGTAAAGTTTTGGCAGGAGATGGATGAGGTTCAGGCTCATCAATATGCCAATATACTCTATATTCGTGTTTTATGGAATATGTTGGAGCCAGAAGAAGGTAAGTATGCATGGAAATACGATGAAGAATACAAGGCATACATTCAAAAAGCAAAAGATCGTGGATTGAAGCTGGCTTTCCGTGTATTCTTTGACAACGGAGTCCCTGATTTTGTTTATCAATCAGGAGCTAGTTCTACGTTGGATCCTCCTTTGAATAGAGAAAAAGATAAAATGCCCTATTTTGATGATCCAGTATTCTTAGACAAGCTGTCGAACTTCATTGAAGCCTTTGCCAAAGAATATGATGATCCGGATGTGGTAGACTTTGTAGATGCCTACGGATTAGGGCGCTGGGGAGAAGGACATGGGGTAACCTTAAAAGATAAGGAGAAGCTGCCCTTTGTGATAGAAAAAGTAACCAGCACCTATGCCCGCTGTTTTAAACGGGTTTTGACTGTGATGAACCTTTCGTATACCGATTGGAACTATACCAAACCGTTGGTGTTCGACCGGTTGGGTTTCTTACCCCGCAGGGATGGGATCGGCAGTTTTTGGTTTGGCGATAAAGATAGGACCCACCTCAATGAGTTGTTCCCTCAAAAGGCACACATCGGCGAGGGGTGTTACTGGTTTGCCTTTCCCCATAAAGATACAACGGTTTACGATGAATTCAAGAGTGATAAGCGGTTTAAAATGAACTCTTTCTATGAAGCCTTCACGGTCGCTGTAGACGATGCTTTGGAAACCCATTCAAATACCTTGGACTTGCGGGTTCCCTTTCAATGCAAATATTGGATTGAACAGTTGCCCCATCAGGTACAGCGATTTATCACCCACGGAGGGTACAGGCTCTACCCTCAATCCATCGAAATGGAAAGGCAGGGCAACACCCTTAGCATCTGGCATACATGGCTCAACTTGGGCGTAGGGGTTTTACCTAACCGGCATCCCAATTGGAACCAAAAATATAAGGTCTGTTTTGCGTTGCTTAACCCTTCCACTCATGTCGTGGAATACAGTCATGTTGATCCCAACGCAGAACCTGCAGACTGGTTGGCAGGAAAGGCTTACGGATATACCACCCACCTGAGCCTACCCAAAGAAATAAAAAAAGGAGCATATCTATTTTGTGTGGCGATAGTAGATACAACCAAAGGGGCAGTGCCTGGAATCGTGCTTTCTTTACCATCTGTAAAATTAATAAATGATTGGACTTACATAAGTGAAGTGAAAATATGAATCGAGTAATTTTTATCTCTCTATTTCTTCTTATTCGGACAGTGATGGCATTTGCCCAACCTGTAGGTTATAAATCTACCATCACACCCCTTCCCGGTGAAAAATGGTGGGGAGGGATGGTTGCATTAGGCTCCAAAATGCCTTTCCCCAGCGATATGCGGTTGTTTAATCTGTCCTCCGAAAACCTGAACAATCAGAATGTGCCATTACTAGTTTCTTCCCGGGGTAGATACCTGTGGAGTAAAAAGCCTTTTTCGTTTGAAATGAAGGCTAACGAGTTGTGGATTTATTCCGTCTACGAGACTCTGGAGCCCATGCAGGCCGGAAACACCCTGAAAGAGGCCTACCTAGCGGCTAGTTCCGCCCACTTCCCGCCGTCGGGCGATTTGCCGGACTCCTTGTTTTTCTCCTTGCCTCAATACAACACTTGGATCGAATTAATGTATAACCAGAATCAGAAAGATATCGAAGCGTATGCCCAGAACATCTTACAGAATAAGTTCCCAACCGGAGTATTCATGATAGACGACAACTGGCAGAAATACTATGGAAACTTCGAGTTCAAGCCAGAACGTTTCCCTGATCCCAAGGGGATGGTGGCTCGTCTTCATCAACAGGGATTTAAAATCATGTTGTGGGTCTGTCCCTTTGTGAGTCCAGACAGCCCTGAGTTCAGGGATTTGCAGCAAAAAGGCTACCTTGTTAAACGGAAAGGTACCGATCGGGCGGCCATTATTCCCTGGTGGAACGGCTACAGCGCATCTTATGATCTCAGCAATCCAAAGGCCGTAGAGCATCTAAAACAGCAACTACGAATCATGCAAAAGGAGTACGGTATAGATGGCTTTAAGTTTGATGCCGGCGATATCGATCATTACACTAGTCTGGATCTCGAATTTTATGATAAATCGGCCACATCCGTCGACATGTGCAATTATTGGGCCCAAATAGGTCTGGATTTCCCCTTCAACGAGTACCGCGCCGGCTGGAAGATGGGAGGAGAGGCTCTGGTACAGCGTCTGGGTGATAAGGATTATTCTTGGGATGCGTTCCGTTTATTGGTTCCCGAAATGATCGCTGCCGGTTTAATGGGGTATGCCTATGCCTGTCCCGATTTGATTGGGGGAGGTCAGTTCAGCTCTTTTTTGAACATTGATCAATCCCAGATGGATCAGGAATTAATCGTTCGTTCTTGCCAGCTCCACGCCTTAATGCCGATGATGCAGTTCTCGGTGGCTCCATGGCGCATCTTGGACGAAAAGCATTTACAGATCTGTTTGGACTATGCGCGTTTGCACAGGCAGATGGGGCCTTATATTGTATCGGAAGCACGCTCTTCTGCAAAAACCGGCGAACCCATCGTCCGTCATATGGAGTATGCTTTTCCTCATAAGGGATTTGCAGATTGCAAGGACCAGTTTATGCTGGGTGACAAATACCTGGTGGCTCCCATGGTGGAAAAGGGTACGGTTCGGAAGGTCTCCCTGCCGAACGGACTCTGGAAAGACGACACTGGAAAGTTGTTTAAAGGACCCAAAACGATAGAGGTCGTGGCTCCTTTGGAAAGATTACCTTATTTTGAATTGATTCGTAAATAGAAATAAAATATTTATTTTAATGAAAAAGAATCTATTTACTTTGAGCTGTGCTAGTAGCGTATTTTTAACGTTCATTAATCTTCATGCACAAGAGAAGCCCCGAAATGTTTTGTTCATTCTTGTAGATGATTATGGTTGGAACGATACTTCAATTGGCGGCAGTCGATTTTATGAAACCCCTAACATAGATCGTTTGGCACGTCAAGGTGTCATGTTTTCACAGGGTTATTCAGCATGTCAGGTATCCAGTCCATCTCGTGCCAGTATTCTAACTGGAAAATCACCAGTTCGACATGGTATAACTGACTGGATTGGTGCCTCATGGGGAAATTCTTGGAGGGCTGGTGGACGACATTCCAAACTGCTACCGCCTTCTTACTCTATGGTTATGGCTCAAAAAGAGCAGACCTTACCCGAAACCTTGAAGAAACACGGCTATATCACTTTTATAGCTGGTAAATGGCATTTAGGTGGTATAGGTTCTATGCCAGAAGATCACGGTTTTGACATTAACAAGGGTGGTTACGAAGCCGGAAGTCCGGCCGGAGGTTACTTTTCACCTTATGATAATCCTTCATTACCAGATGGACCTAAGGGAGAAAACTTGTCACTTAGATTGGCAAATGAAACAGCACAGTTTATTGAAAAACAGAATCGAAATAATATATCACAGCCCTTCTTCGCATACCTTTCTTTCTACGCTGTACATGAACCCATTCAGACAACTCAAGAAAATTGGACTTATTTTCGTAATAAGGCTGACTCTTTGGGAATAGCATCCGAAGGATTCAAGATAGACCGCACTTTGCCTGTTAGACAGTATCAGGATAATCCTGTCTATGCCGGGTTGATTAAGCAAATGGATGATGCTGTAGGTGTAGTCCTAGATAAATTGGAAGAACTTGGATTAATCGAAAATACATTAATTATCCTTACAGGAGACAATGGGGGAGTATCTTCTGGGGATTGTTTCTCCACATCCTGTTTACCGCTGCGTGGAGGGAAAGGGCGTCAGTGGGAGGGAGGCTTGCGTGTTCCGTTTATTATTATGAATCCAAATTCTCCGCTTAATGGTACTACAATTGATGTCCCCGTAATTGGCATGGACTTTTATCCCACAATTCTTGAGTATGCTGGACTGCCGTTGTTGCCACATCAACATATTGATGGTAAAAGCCTTATCCCTCTATTGAAAGGAGATAAGCTTGTCCAACGTATATTATATTGGCATTACCCACATTATGGAAATCAGGGAGGTGAACCTTCATCAATTATCCGTGATGGAGATTGGAAACTAATTTACTACTACGAAGACGAACGAACCGAATTGTATAATTTAAGAATTGATCAATCGGAATCAGAACCCCTCAATGCTCAATACCCTGAAAAGGTTATTAAACTAAGTCAAAAACTTAAAAAAATGTTATCTGTTTCTGGAGCTAAGTATCCCGTTGCTGACCCTCTATACGATCCCATCAAAGAAGCTGAATATAAAAGAAGAAATCAATCTGACCTTTTATTTCGTCTTGAAGAGGAGCGAAAACAACAGCTATCTCCACTCTTTTTCCCAAATAAAGAATGGTGGGGTAGTAATGTTGAAGATTAGAGGACACTACGATGTTTGTTCTTTTGTAAAAAAAGTAGTTTAGTTTCGGTGAAGAGTAAGAGTAATTATTTGAATAAATACGAATTCACTGGATCTAATCTACTTTCTAAAATTTAAGAGTCAGCCTTAACCTTTTTGTTTATTTTATTGTAAAAAATATAATTAACTCCAATTAATCATTGAGTCTTCTTACTCATGAAATTACAATAAGATGATCTATTAAATCTAATTTTTCCCTTTAATAATATTTTATGTTCACCGTTTTCAACAATATGTAATTCAAGAATATTATAGATGCGTTGATGTATGGTTACTATTTATTTACATCTTTAAATGTTAAAGAAATATAAAGAGCCGGTTTCGACTACGTACTTTTAAGGAGTGGATTGTATATAGGTATGTATGGAAAGAAATAACAACATAGAACGTATCATAGTCCGGTATCTCCAGAATAACATTACTGAAGATGAGATGAGGTTGCTGATGTCCTGGCTCAACGAAGACCCGGCCAACAAAGAGATGTTTTTTCAGATAAAGAAGGTTCATGACCTGAATACTACAGATACTTATCCAACGACAGAATACATAAACGAAAGCTGGGAGAGGATTGCACATAAAATTAGCAACGTATCCGAAAGTGCAGGTGAAGCAGAACGCGATTCAGTCGGTAGCCGTAAACGATGGTTGCTATCCATAGGGAAGTACGCTGCTGTTGTGATATTGTGTATCGGACTTACGTTGGGTGTCCAGGCATTTCTTGAATCCTATAAACCGGTTGTTTATACAGCCATTGATACCGAATCCGGACCGCGGATGAGTCACATCACATTGCCAGATGGAACAAGGGTTATGTTAAATGCCTCGTCAAAGTTTAATTATTCCACTAAATACGGTACATCCCTTCGTGAAGTATACCTGGACGGCGAAGCTTTCTTTGATGTGGTTAAAAACCCGAAGGTCCCTTTTGTAGTTAAAACATCGAAACAGCGTATAGAGGTATTAGGTACCACATTCAATGTGCTGGATTATGCTTCGGACGATTATGCCATAACGACCCTGGTTAGTGGAAGTGTGAAGATGCAGGCTATCGATAAGGATGGCAACTATAAGGAAATGCATTACCTGAAACCCAATCAGCAGGCTTTTGTAGATAAAAACACCGATAAAATAATACTATCTTCTGTAAAAATCGACCTGAGTAAAACATGGGTCAACAAGATATATCATTTTAACAACGAGCCTCTTGCCCTTATTCTACAACGCCTGGAAAAGATTTACGGGGTTAATATTGCCATTGAAAATGCGAAGATAAAAGATGTGAGGTATACAGGAACCTTCGAACTGAATTTGCCAATTGACCAGGTCATCGATATAATTAATTACGACAAACAGTTTTCATGTGTTATTAACGACGATAAAATTACCATTCAATAATTAAAGCCTATGAAACAACCGCCGGAAATAAAGTGATAATTAGGATGTATCCTAATACAAAGGAGTGAAGTTAAATAGTCGAATACCTGTTTCTCTTATTCTTTAATGAATGAATAAGAGGCATTGTTAACCTATTAAAAATAATTTTATGCAAAAATCAGTAAGTAAGATCTGCCGGCAATACAGTAACCGTCTAACAGTTGCAGGCATTGCGCTAGTTTTTTTGTTCTTGGGAATAAGCAAGGGGATGGCAGCCGATTCAATAGAAAGCAAAAGCATTTCCCTTTCTATCCAAAATGGTACTATTCAGACTTTTGTGTCTGAAATCGAGAAGCAGACGGATTATATGTTTCTTTATAAGAATGAAGATATAGATAATTCAATCAAGGTGAATGTTAAGGCCGAAAATAAACCGGCTATCGAGGTATTAAATGAGGTAATTGCCAAAACAAATCTGGTATATAAGATAAACGGAAAGCATATTGTGCTTACCAGAAAAGGAAGTGCAGATGTAAAAGACATTGTAATCACCGGTAAGATTGTGGATAACAAAGGCGAAGCAATCATCGGTGCCAATGTTTTGATAAAAGGAACATCCAGTGGTGTGGTATCCGATATGGACGGTAATTTTTCCATTAAGGCTCCTAATGAGCAATCTGTATTGATCTTCTCGTATGTTGGATATGTTAATCAAGAGATTCAGATTGGTACACGTCGTACTTTTAGCATCACTTTACAGGAGTCGTCTTTAGAGATTGACGAGCTTGTGGTAACGGCCTTAGGTATGAAGCGTTCCGAAAAAGCTCTGGGATATGCAACCCAGAAGGTTAGTGGAGGAGAATTTGAAAAGGTAAAAGGTGCCAACGTCGCAACGAGTCTTACAGGACGTATTTCCGGTTTAACCGTATACAACTCTACTGAATTTTTGGAAAGTCCTACGCTGAAACTTCGTGGCGAGAATCCTATATTAGTATTGGACGGTGTTCCCACAAACATGTCACTGGGCGAAATAAACTCGGACGATATTTTGAGTATTGATGTCTTGAAGGGGGCAACGGCTTCGGCTTTGTATGGATCGAGAGGAGGAAGCGGAGCCATTATGGTTACTACCAAAAAGGGTGGAAAAGAGGGCTTCTCTGTTACGGTTAATACCAGTAACATGTTTAACGTAGGTACACTTGCCATGCCCGAGGTTCAGACTGCATACAGTGCCGGGTACAACGGAAAATACAATACCGACGATGAGGTTTGGGGAGACAAGCTCGATATCGGACGTATCTATCCGCAGTGGGATCCGATAGCCAAAGAAATGCGTGAATCCGAACTTACCTCCAAAGGGCGTAATAATTTCAAGAATTTCCTCGAATTCAGTATGATCAGCAATACGAATGTGAGCGTAACTCAAACAGGAAAAAATGGAAGTGTAAGATCGTCGTTTTCTTACGTACACAACAAAGGGCAGTATCCGAATGCCAAATCTCAGCAATTCAAGTATAGCATCGGCGGCGAGATGAAACTGGGTGATAAGGTTTCGGTAGAAGGTACTTTGGCATTCAATAAGATGATATCTCCTAATACGGCAGGAACAGGTTATGGAAACCAGGGTTACATTTATAACCTTCTGGTCTGGACTGGCCCCGAATACGATGTAACTCAGTATAAGGACTATTGGATTACTCCCGACGAAAAGCAGAACTGGCATTATGAAGGCTGGTACGATAACCCCTATTTAATGGCTTACGAAAAGCGAAACACGATTGATAACAACACCACCAATGGTATGTTGTCTCTCAATTATCAGATCACTCCTTGGTTAAAGGCCTTGGTGCGTAGTGGTATGGATGTAAGCAATGACCAGACGCAACGCCGGGCTCCTCTCGGAATTAATTCGACCCGCAACTGGGGTGGTACAGATAAAGGATACTATATGGAAAAGAATGCATATGCATTTAGTATGAACAATGACTTCATCTTGTCGGCCGAAAAGAGTCTGGATAAATTTACCTTCGAAGGTTTGTTGGGAGGATCAATTTACTATTACAAAACAAATTCGCTGGAAGCTTCTACAAAGAACGGATTATCTATTCCCGGATTCTATTCGTTAAAAGCCTCGGTTGAGAGTCCCAATATTGATGTTTATACCAGCAAGAAACAGGTGAACAGTCTTTTCGGAAAGCTGACTGTAGGTTACAGAAACGCATTCTTCCTCGACCTTACCGGACGAAACGACTGGTCTTCTACATTGCCAACCGATGATAATTCCTATTTCTATCCCTCGGTAGGAGCCAGCGTACTTATGTCGGAAATAATGCCTTTACCAGATTGGATGAACTTCTGGAAATTGAGAGGTTCGTGGACCGTTTCGAAAAACGACCTGGATATTTATGCCATCAATACAGCCTATGCTGTTGATAACGCTGTATGGAATGGGATGAACTCCGCTTACTATCCAACTACCCTGCGTGGAAGTGTGAAACCTATCACAAACCGTACCTACGAAATTGGTACCACATTTAATCTGCTTAAGAATAACCGGGTGAAAGCCGACTTCAGCTATTATAAAAAGCTGACTTACAACAATACGGTTCAGGTTAATATTTCGGCTCTTTCTGGTTTTAAAACCTTGTTGATAAACAACGACGAAGAGTACGAAAGAAGAGGTTTCGAAGTCGTTCTGGATTTTGTACCGGTTATGAACAAAGATTTTAAATGGAACTCAATTGTTAACTGGTCAACTTCCCGGCGGTACTACGCCAAGCTTGATGAGCAGTACAGTGCCGACAAGCTATGGGTGTACAAAGGTGCCCGTCTGGATGCTTACGAAAGTTACGATTTTCAGCGTGACCCCCAAGGTAACATGATCCTGTTTAACGGTGTTCCCAAATTAAGTGATTATAAATCGAAAATAGGTTATGCCGATCCGGATTGGGTATGGGGATGGACCAATGCATTTAAATACAAGAATGTAGTACTGTCAATCAGTATTGACGGACGTGTAGGCGGACTTTCATCTTCCGAAACCAACCGAAGAATGTGGCAGACGGGAGCTCACCCGGATACCGATAATAAATGGCGGTACGAAGAGGTGGTTAACAACAATAAGACATTCGTAGCAGACGGTGTTACCGTAACTTCAGGATCAGTTACCTACGATGCATACGGAAGGATTGTATCAGACTACAGAGTATTTGAAAAGAATACGAAGGTGGTATCGTACGAAACGTATATTAAGGATTACTGGAGAAAAGGCCCGCAACTTATTTTTGATGAGACATTCATCAAACTCCGCGAACTTTCGTTAAGTTATGACATTCCTAAAAAGCTTTCTTCCAAACTGGGCTTGTCCTCTTCTTCAGTTTCTTTGGTTGGACAAAACCTTTTGTTGTGGACAAAGGAGTATAAATATGCCGATCCGGACAAAGCTTCTGATGACTTGTCATCTCCCTCGGTCCGCTATGTAGGTTTTAACTTAAAACTTGAATTCTAATTTTAAAATTTAAGGACATGAAAAAAAATATAGTAAATAGAATCGCATTATATATTCTGGCACTTTGTATGGGACTTACCGCCTGCGATAGCTTTGAGGAGTTCAATACCAATCCGGATAAGTCGACAAAAGTTACTTCGGGTATGTTGGCAACGAACCTGATACTCGGAATTATGCAGGAGGATGGAACCACCAAGACTTTCCTAAGGGATGATATGCTAAGCAAGTATGTGGCGTGGACCGAAGGAAATGACATCGATTACCTGTTCAATAAATTGGGTAGGACAGACGACTTCTCCAATTATAGTTTCGAAAATATGGCCATGCTTGGAAATGTGGAGAAGATGATAGGCTTTGCTCCCAACGAGAAGGCTAAGAATTCGTATACAGCACTTGGCCATTTTATCCGTGTATGGAAATTCTTCGATCTTACGATGCGCGTGGGCGATATTCCCTACAGTGAGTCGATGAAGGGAGAAGAGGGTGTCGAATATCCGGCCTACGATTCGCAGAAAAGTGTTTTTCTGGGTTTGCTGAATGAATTGGATCTGGCAGATCAGCTTTTTGAGTCGGGTGAAAACTTTGACGGCGATCCGGTGTACGACGGAGATGTATCCAAATGGAGAAAAGCGGTTAATGCGCTGCAGCTTAAAATTCTGATCAATTTGTACAAGAAGAGTGCGGATGCGGAACTGAAGGTTGCCGACAGATTCCAGAAGATAGTTTCCGGTAAACCTATTTTTACATCCAACGATGATAATCTGCAGTTGGTGCATTCGGATAACTCCGGACAGAAATATCCTTTTTACAAGGAAGGGAATAATTTTATTGTGTTCAACCAGGTATCTTCTTTTGTAATCGATACATTGAAGGTGTTGGGTGACAGACGATTGTTCTATTATGCCAAGCCAACAGTGAAATCGGTAGATTCAGGACTTGAACCAACCGACTGGAATGCCTACAACGGTGTAGATCCTACGCTTACTTTCTCCGAAATTCAATCTGCCGTGGAGACCAAGAATGTATCTCAGCTCAATTTGCGTTACAGTGAACTGCCGGAAGGCGAACCTACATTCAAGCTTAGCTTTGCCGAAATGAACTTTATATTGTCAGAAGCCGTGGTTCGGGGACTTCTTGCCGGGAACGCAAAGTCATATTATGAACAGGGTATTCGTGCAGCTATGCGGTTTACAGCAGACCATACTCCCGATAGCTACGATTATCATCATGGAATGAAAATTACAGACCAGTATATTTCGAGTTATATTAATGGGGAAAAGGTTACCTTTGCAACAAATGCAAGTGCGCAGATTGCTCAGATAATTACTCAGAAATATCTTGCCACGTTCTTGCAGACTCCTTTCAGCGGATACTTCGAATACAGAAGAACGGGGATACCTAGATTTACAATCAACCCGCAATCCAACAGAAACGATCCATCGGACAAAATGCCGGTAAGATGGATGTATCCGCAGGATGAGTATAACTATAACACTGAAAACCTGAAGAAGGCGGTGGATAGTCAGTACAACGGAGTCGATACTGAAAACGAATTGATGTGGATTTTAAAGGATTAAACGTTTAAACAATGAAAATGAAAGGAATCTTTATCTTACTGCTGACTTGTTTTGCACTTCAGTTAACAGCTCAACAACCAACGCTGCGCTTCAATAAGCAGGGTAGTTTTAAAATTGTTCAGTTTACAGATTTACATTACTCGGTTGAAAAAGAAACTGTATCTGCTGCCGCATTGGAATGTATCAATAAGGTGCTGGACCTTGAAAAGCCGGATTTGGTAGTTTTTACAGGCGACCTGGTATATTCCAAGCCTGCCAAAGAGGGGCTGACTCGTGTGTTGAAGCCGGTAGTTGACCGTAAGCTTCCTTTTGCGGTTGTTTGGGGAAATCACGACGACGAACAAGATTTGTCGAGAGCCGTCTTGCAGTCGGTTGTAGAACAAATGCCCGGGTGTTTAGGAAAGAAAACCGATGGTATTCCGGGAGAGTCTAATTATATTCTTACTATTCTGCCAAACAGCGGCAACCAAGCCTCTGCTGTCCTTTATTTTATGGACTCGCATGCCTACTCCGCTCTTCCGCAGGTAAAAGGATACGATTGGATAAAGCCGGCACAGATTCAGTGGTATATAGATGCTAGTAAACGCTTTACTGATGCGAATGAGGGAAAACCCTTACCTGCATTGGCGTTCTTCCATATTCCTCTGCCCGAATATAATCAGGCAGCTTCCAGCGAAAATTCGCATTTGGTGGGTTATCGTTTCGAAAAGCCCTGTGCTCCGGAGTTGAATACGGGGCTGTTTACAGCTATGCTGACTGCCGGAGATGTGATGGGTGTATTTGTGGGGCATGACCACGATAATGACTTTGTTGCAGATTGGAAAGGGATAGCTCTGGGATACGGCCGGTTTAGCGGAGGTAATACGGAGTATAACAATCTTCCCGAGGGTAACGGTGCCCGTGTTATTGTGCTTAAAGAGAATACACGAGACTTTACCTCTTGGATTCGCCTGCGTAGTGGTGAGATAATGCAGAACATCCAACTAAGTAAATTAATCAAGCCTGTTAAGAAAGATTGAGGATTTAGTTGAGTTCCATTGGATACGCTATATAAAAGAGGTTCTTTTCCAATTAAATAATGCGATTTAATTTGAGAAAGGACCTCTTTGTTTTCTGTTTATTGTTATAATATGAATGAATTGAAATACTTTTACGGAGTAATACGCTCAAGCAGTCAATTACGGTGAATGAGAACGACAAACATAGTATAGATCAGTTTCGCAGATTATACGAAAAGTATGCACCTGCATTGATTTCCTTTGCCAGGAGATTTGTAGGACATGATGCAGCTCAAGATATAATCCAGGATGTCTTTCTTAAATTATGGGAGCTGAAATCTTTTACCATTATCGACGAAAGCATCCGAAGTTATCTGTATCGGTCTGTGCAGAATTCCTGTTTAAATTACCTGAGGCACGAAGTAATACATCATGAATATATCAATAGGGCATCCGCCGAATTGAAAATAGAAGAGCTGCAGTTTTGTACTATGGATGATATTCTGATAAAGGATGAACAGCTAAAATCATTGCACAAAGCAATTGAAGAACTGCCTCCTAAATGCCGAGAGGTATTTACTTTATACTACTTTGAAGAGAAAAAGAATGCAGAGATTGCCCTGCAATGCAATATTTCCGTCCGTACGGTAGAAACACATATTTACCATGCCCTGAAGCTGTTACAAAAAGCCGTCCTTGCAATTTTACTTATATTACTTTTTGCCAAGATGTTGTAATTGTAATCTTCGAAAATATTTTAAAAGAAGAAGGGCAGAAAGTCGGTCAACTGTATTCTGATTAGCCGGATTGCCTGCGATATACGATAGGCGATAGTTTTAGGAGAAATACCCATTTTAGATGCAATCTCGTTGTAGGTCATATCTTTAAATCTATTCATTTCAAAAGCTTCTCTATACTCCTTAGGTAAATCTTTTACGGCTTTATTATATAACTCCATTAGTTCGTTACAAACGTAAAAATCAGGATCTTCAAACTGTTCTTCAAATTTTTTACTTATGGAACTATGTACTTTGTAGCATACCTGGGCATGAGATACAGAATTAAGACATTTATTCTTGACAATGGTAAACAAGAGCCCTTTTAATGGGATTTCAGGAATTAGTGTTGTCCTGTTTTCCCAAAGCCACATCATGGTATCTTGTACTATTTCTTCGCATTCGGATGTAGGAACATATTGGCTCGCGAAAGCGCATAATCCACGGTAATAATCCTTATAGATGATGTTGAATGCATTTTCGTTTCCGGATCGAAGCTGTTTAACGACTTCGTTTTCATTTAAAAGGTCTTTATTGTCCATCAGTCCTCATGTTCTGAAGTACAAACATACTGTTTTTTTTTGTTAATCGATAGATTTGTAAAATTTATGAAAAAAAACAGGTTTATAGTTTAGTATATCTTATTTCTGAGCTGTATTAGTTATAGATGGTAAATTGAATATGGTAGTGGAAGAAGCGAAATTAGTTGAGTATGTACTTGGAATGCTTACTCATGAGGAAAATCTCATGATTGAAGAATGGTATAAACAATCCCCGGAAAATGAGAAACGACTGGATCAAATCTATTTTATTTTATGTGTAAAAGATAGGATGGAGGTGATGAATTCAGTAAATCCGGAAGAAGCGTTATCTGGATTTAAAAATAAGCTACGTAATAAATCCAAATTTAATGTGTTCCGTAACCACATAAGCATGATTCAGCGGGTTGCTGCTTTTTTATGTATACCTCTTTTTCTATTATCAGCATATCTTTTTCTCAAACCGGCTGAAAATTCTGTACAAATAGTAGATGTTGTAACCAACGCAGGAATGGTTTCATCTTTCAAACTACCTGATGGTACAAAAGTTTGGTTGAATTCTGGTAGCCGACTTAGCTACCCAACCCGATTTAATGATGAAAACAGGACTGTGAATTTGGAAGGCCAGGGATTTTTTGATGTGGTAAAGAATCCCGACAAGCCTTTTATTGTTAAAACAGAAGGAAACTATTCTGTAAAAGTATATGGAACAGAATTTAATGTCTCGGCGTATAAGGATGATAATTATGTTGAGACCACTTTGGTTTCGGGATCAATAGAATTATTTGCAGGTAATAATAGTCAAAAAGTTAAACCGGGTGAAAAAACAATTTATGATAAACGAAGCTGCGACCTCAAGGTTATTAAAGTGAATACGGAATACGATACCGCGTGGAAAGATGGTAGTATAATTTTCAAAAACCACACAATGGAGGATGTTCTTAAAATTCTTGGAAGACACTATAACGTTCGTTTTGTGGTCAAAGATCAGCGGGTAATGAGCTCCGTAATTACTGGTAAATTTGATTACGAACAGTTGCCACAGTTGATGGAGTATTTAAAAATTGCTAGTGGTATTAAATATGAAATAAAAAAACCTCAAATACGTGATGGAATAATAATTGAAAAGAGTGTCGTAGAAATATATAAATAAAGTTGCTAACCTATTTAATACATTATGAGCCTATGATATAAAGAAAATCAAAAAAAACGGAAGGCTGTTGACGCACCCCTCCGTATAAAAAAGTCACTAAGCTGTTGACGCAGCTTTAAAATCATTTTTTTATTAATAAATCACACAAATTTATGGAAATTAATGCAACCTTAAAATCTGTTGGAAGTAAAATGCTATTTATTTTCAATAAAATACCATTAGTCATGAGATTAAGTATATTATTCTTTTTCATCAGTATTGGTTTTGTTATGGCCGAAAGCTCGTATGCCCAGGTTACCGAAATATCTTTGAGTGCTCACAATCAACCTATTGGAGCCGTATTAGATGCTGTAGAAAGTCAGAGTGATTTTTCATTTATATATGACAGTAAACTAGTTAATACTACCAGAAAAGTAACTGTTGATGTGAAAAATAAGAATATTTTTGATATTCTTAATCAATTGTTCTCTGGTTCGGATGTAGTTTATACAGTAATTAATAATAAAATTATACTTAGTAAAGCTCGCCTAGATAATAGCAATACTCCCGAACGGCAGCAAACCCGACGAATAGGAGGTAAGGTGGTAGACCTGAAAGGAGAACCAATTATCGGAGCCAATGTTTCTATTCTGAATACTTCAAACGGAACGATTACCGATATGGATGGAGCATTTGCTCTTGAATGTCCGGAAGGTGCTACAATAAAAATATCTTACATCGGTTATTTAACCCAACAAATAGTAACTAGCAATGAAACTTCGCTTATAATAAAATTAGTAGAAGATTCGCAAGCTATTGAAGAGGTCGTCGTAATTGGATATGGAATTGTTAAGAAAAAAGATTTAACAGGGGCTGTATCTCAGTTATCGGCAGGAACACTAAAAGATTTAAAAGTCTCACATCCTACTCAGGCGATGGCTGGACAAATGGCGGGGGTTCAGGTTCAACAGGTAGCCGGAGCGCCTGGGCAAGCCTCAACTATCCGGGTACGTGGTTCAGGTTCGATCTCAGCCTCAAGTTCCCCATTATATGTGGTAGATGGATATCCGTTAGGTGAGCAAAATCTAAATTCTATTAACCCGAACGACATTGAGTCCATAGAGGTATTAAAGGATGCATCGGCATCTGCAATCTATGGATCCAGAGCTGCAAATGGAGTTGTTTTGGTTACTACAAAATCGGGAAAATCAGGTAAGGTTAATATTTCGCTAGATGCCTATTACGGAACACAGGAGGTTACCAAGAAAATGGACTTAATGAATGCCCAGGAATTTGCGGAATTTAGTAAGGAGGCTTTTAATAATAATTACGTTGATAGAGTCTCGGGGGCAAAGGCTACAGATCCTTTAAGCATGCGTCCTGCAGGTAATCGCTATAAGTATCCAGCTATTTATGATGATGCTGCAGCAATGGCTGCTATTGGAAACGGAACAGATTGGCAGGATGAAATTTTCAGATCAGCTCCGATCCAAAATTATCAATTAACTGTTACAGGAGGTGATGAAAAATCAAAGTACATGTTTTCTGGAGGCTATTTTAGTCAGGATGGTATTATAATCGGAAGTGATTACGAACGTTATTCGGCCAGAGCCAAAATTGATAGCGATCTTACTAAATGGTTTAAGATTGGAATTAATATCGCACCTACCTATATGAATTCAAATACAATTACTCAAGGACATTGGGCGAGTGATGGAGTTGTGAATTCAGCATTAGCTACCTCTTCGATTGTTCCCGTATATAATTCGGACGGAACGTGGGCATCCCAATCTGAATATGCAGTAGCTGGAGATGGATTAACCGGGGTTCCAAATGCTGTTGCGTCGGCTACCGATATTGTAAATAAAAATACAAATCTTCGTCTGTTTGCTAATATGTATGCGGAAATTTCTTTACTAAAAAACTTGAAATTTAAAAGCACTATCGGCTCCGATATTATGGAATATAGAAGTCGTTATTTCCGTCCGTCAACTGTTCCCAAGAATGGAGCTGTTGCTCCACTTCCTTCAACAGACAGAAAAGCTACATCTTCAAGTGTTGAAGTAGTGAATTGGTTGAATGAAAACACGTTGAGCTATTTTGCGTCATTCAATAAAATTCATGAAATTGATGCTGTTGCAGGTTTCACCGTGCAGAAAAATATTTACAATCAGACATATGCAGAAGGATCTGACTTTCCAGATGACATTATTCAAACAATTAACAATGCGAAAGTAAAGAGTGGATCTACAGACACAAATGAATGGTCTCTTCTATCGTATCTGGCGCGTGTAAATTACAGATACAACAATCGTTACTATCTCACGGCTTCAATTCGTGCAGACGGATCTTCACGCTTTGGTAAAAATACCCGTTACGGATATTTTCCTTCAGGCTCTGTAGCGTGGAGAATTTCGCAAGAAGATTTTATGAAAGATATATCATTTATAAGTGATTTGAAAGTGCGTGCCAGCTTTGGTTTAACCGGTAACAACAGTATTCCTAATTATGGCTCTATCGGAACTATGAGTACGCAGAACTATGTGTTTGGGTCGGGAAGTGGAAATGTTGTTTCCGGAGCTGCTCAATCCAGTATTTCAAACGCCGATCTTACTTGGGAGAAAACCAAGCAATACGACCTTGGAATGGAATTATCTGTGTTGGATAGCAGATTAACATTCACAGTTGATGCTTACATGAGAAAGACAACCGATTTACTCCTTCAAGTTGACGTTCCATCTATTACGGGATTTACCAATGCGTGGAGAAATATTGGTAAACTAGATAATAAAGGATTGGAATTTTCAATTATGTCAAGAAATATTTCTGGTAAGGACTTTACATGGAACACCAATTTTAATCTGTCATTAAATAGAAATAAAGTGGTTGCATTAGGCCCTTCCGGGGATCCAATTCAAAGTGATGGTGGTGCTGGAACTACTCATATAACAATGATCGGAGAACCTATTGGAAGCTTTTACGGATATAAAATGATTGGTATTTATATGAATAAGGCTGATCTGGATAATAATCCGCATACCTCTAATTCACATGTTGGCGATGTAAAATTTGAGGATATAAATAAAGACGGCACAATTGATGCAAATGATAGAACTATTATTGGGAATAATATGCCTGACTTTACGTGGGGGATGTCTAATTCATTTACCTATAAGAATTTTGATTTGAATATAATGTTGCAGGGAGTACATGGTAGCGAAGTGCTTCATTTGGGGAAACGTTTCTATACCCAAATGGAGGGAAATCAGAATCAGATGAGGTCTGTGCTTAACAGATGGCAATCCGAAGAAAATCCAGGTGATGGATGGACGCCAAGAGCGAATTCTTCTACAACCGGACAGAACAATGCTGTATCGAGCCGATGGGTTGAAGATGGGTCATTTATCCGGATCAACAACCTGACACTTGGATATACATTGCCAAAGATTCTTATAAATGCCTGGAATGTACAAAATGCACGTTTTTACCTCTCTGTTCAGAATTTGGCAACATTCAGCGATTACAGCGGATTTAATCCGGAAACAAGCCATAGAGAAGATAGTGTACTTGCACCTGGAACCGACTATGGGATGTACCCTTTGGCACGTACATATACAGTAGGTATGAACGTAACATTTTAATTTAGTGGATATTAAATAAGATAATTATGAAGACAGTATATTTAACATTATTACTATGTACCGGGTTGCTTATTTCTTCATGCTCAGAAGATTTCTTGGATCTTAAGCCTAAAACCCAGTTAAGTGTGGATGACTATTTTAAAACTCCGGAACAGTTTGAATCTGCAGTTAATGGAGCTTATTCATCTCTTCAGGAAGGTAATCTTTATGGAAATTGGTATGTGCTTTCTGAAATTCCGTCAGATAATACGAGTAATCAACTTTCTGGATCGGTTACGGATCAAGACGAGTTTGATAAATATTATATAAGATCTACAAACCCGTATATTGCTAATTTTTGGAATTCAAGTTATATGGCAATAAATAGGATTAATACGGTCTTAAATAGAATTGACGGAATTAAAATTGATAAATCAGTTGGAGACCGTTATAAGTTGGAATGCAAATTCTTACGTGGATTACTTTACTTTAATCTGGTTCGTGTGTTTGGAGATGTACCTCTTGTGTTAAATGAAATAAGCATTAGTGATTCTTATGCGATTTTGAGGGAGTCCAAAGATAAAGTGTACAGTCAGATTATTGCAGATCTTTCTGAAGCAGAATCACTTCCAGCATCTTATTCGGAAGATGTAAATAAAGGTAGAGCAACCTCAGGTGCTGCAAAAGCTCTGCTAGGAAAGGTTTATTTGACGATGAAAAATTATAAAGATGCCGAAACAAAACTGGCTGAGGTTATTACAAGTAATAGATACAGTCTTCTTGAAAACACCTCAGGATCATTAAATATAAATGGATATGCTGCAGTATTTAATGCGAATAATCATAATAATTCTGAGTCAGTTTTTGATGTTCAATTCAAAAAGGGTGGATTTGGTGAAGGAAGTAATTTCCCAAATACATTCGCTCCAGAGAATTCTGGAACAAATGTTGTTCCTTTGGGTTCTACCGGAGGGAACAACTTACCAGGCGATGATATGATTAACTCTTATGAACCAGGTGATTTGCGCAAAGGATTTTCTGTTGCTTCCGGATATTATGATGCACGTAAAAACGGAGCTTGGGTAGAGTCAAAATACATTAAAAAATACTTTGATACCCCCTATAAAGATGGAGATTCAAATAACAATTTCCCAGTAATACGTTTTGCGGATGTCTTGTTGATGTACTCAGAGGCTTTAAATCAAAATGGTAAGACCGCTGATGCATGTACCTATTTAAATAAAGTTCGCCGTAGAGGTTTCGGATATCAGAGCAACGAGGTTTCACCTGTAGATATTAATACAACAAATAAGGATTTATTCCTTTTAAAAGTTGAACAGGAAAGACGGGTAGAGCTTGCGTTTGAAGGCCACAGATGGTTTGATTTAATTAGGACAGACCGAGCTGTAGAGGTTATGACAGCCAAGGGTTACAAATTAAATGCAACTAATCTTATATGTCCTGTACCACAGAAACAGATAGATATTAATCCGGTTATTACACAGAATGAGTATCGGATAGAGCCTAAATAATGTTTCGAGAGGAATGATAATTACATAAATAAATATCCGGTCACTAGGCCGGATATTTATTTAAACAGATTCTTAATCTATATCAATATTTAAAAATGAAAAGCAGGTTTTTATTGACTTCGATTTTAGGAATTCTTTTATCTGCAGGAATTTGTACAGCTCAATCTATGTTATTTAAATTGATTGATTATGTAGATCCTCTGATTGGAACGGCTCCAAGCTCAACAGTAAGTGCCATTGCCCATGGTGAAGGAACTGAATTACTAGCGAATACAAACCCAGCGATTGGTGTGCCTCATGGGATGACACATTTTTCCCCTCAAACGCGTGCATCCGAGCGGAAATGCTTATCGCCATACTATTTTGAGGATTCAATTCTGCAGGGTTTTAGGGCTGGGAGATGGTTAAACGGCTCTTGCACGCAAGATTATGGCAGTGTTACTTTGATGCCATTATGTGGACCTCTGTCTTTTGTCCCGACATCCGAATACAGAGGTTCCTTATTTAGTCATCAATTAGAAAAAGCTTCTCCGGACTATTACTCAGTTAATCTGGAACGCTACAATATTTTTGCTGAATTGACCGGATTACAGCGAAGCGGTATATTTAGGTTTACCTATAAGACTGAGGGTATTGGCCATTTAGTAATTCAACCAAATAGTGATGAGTCAAAAGGGTTTGTCGAAATTGACCCAGTAGCGCAGGAAATTAGAGGCTTCAACCCTGTTCATCGTATATATCAGGGATCAGGGAAATTTGCTGGCTTTAGTGTTTTTTTTGTTATTAAAACATCAAAGCCATTTAAAACGTTCGGTACGTTTAACAACAGTAATTTGTTTGAAAGTCAGAAAATGATATCGGACCAACGGAACTGTGGGGCATATGTTTCCTTTTTGATGAAAGAGAACGAGCAATTAATCGTAAAAATCGGAACTTCTTTCACTTCAATGGATGGCGCAAGAAATAATTTGAGTGCAGAGATTAATCAAAAGGATTTTGATATGGTCCGGGCACAATCAGCAGCTATATGGGAGAAAGAACTTTCGAAAATAGTTGTAGAAACAGAAAGTATAACCGATAAAACGATCTTTTATACAGCACTCTATCACAATTCGCTGGCTCCTAGGATATTTAATGATGTGGATGGAAAATATCCAGAATTCTCAACAGGAAAAATCGCACATACTACAGATCATGATTATTATTGTGAATTTTCAATGTGGGATATATATCGTGCAACGTTGCCGATGAATTCTATAATCAATCCTTCATTAACTGCTGATTGGGCAAGTTCTATGGTCCAAAAATACAAGTCAGGAGGTTGGTTACCTATTTTCCCACTCTGGAATAGCTATACTTCGGCAATGATTGGCGACCATGTAACAGCTTTTCTTGGTGATTTATTAATGAAAGGAATAGATAATTTTGACGTAGAAACAGCCTATGAAGCAATGCGAAAAAATGCTTTTGAATCGTCGGAAATAGTAAATCCGGATGAATATAAAGACGGTATGGGACGGCGCGCATTACTTTCTTATTTAAAATTTAATTATATTCCAATGGAAGATTCGGTCTGGGATGCTTTTCATAAACAGGAACAGGTTTCAAGAACGTTAGAATATGCTTATGATGATTTTGTTCTTTATCAAGTTGCAAAACTTCTAAATAAACCGGAATCTGACGCTTTAAAACGACGATCAAACAATTATAAAAATGTGATTGATCCAGAAACAGCTTGGGCACGTGGTCGTAGAGCAGATGGAAGTTTTATTAATCCTTTCTATCCAAATCTTAAAGCTTTTTATATAACAGAAGGAACACCAATGCATTATACCTGGTATGTTCCACATGATCAAGAGGGACTAATTAACCTGATGGGTGGTGAGGAGAATTATTTAGCTCGACTTGATTCAATGTTCACAGAGGACTACTATTGGCATGGAAATGAACCGGGTCATCAAATCCCATTTTTGTTTAATTATGCTGGAGCTCCCTGGATGACACAAAAATATACCAGGAAAATTATTCGCGAGGAATATGCAACTGGTCCCGGAGGTTTGTGCGGGAACGAAGATGCAGGTCAGATGTCAGCATGGTATCTGTTTGCTTCTGCCGGATTTTATCCTGTTTGTCCCGGAGTACCTCAATATGTGCTTGGAAGTCCGATATTTGATAGAGCAACTTTTCATCTTGAGAATGGAAATAGTTTTACTATTATTGCCCTAAATAACAGTGATGAAAACTGTTTTATACAGTCGGCTACTTTAGATGGAATGCCTTATAATAAAAGCTACATAAACCACCGTGATTTATTGGAAGGAAAGACGTTGGTTTTGATAATGGGAAATAAACCTAATAAAGCCTGGGCAGTTGAGCAGAATTCGCGTCCCTATTCCTTAAGCCGTTAGTTTGTGTTTTTTTCTATGGCAATAGATTTGGTTATTAAAATTAAGTTATATTTGGTGTGAGGAAATTTTGAACCACTAGTAACCATTTTATTATTTAATTATGAATGTGAGTATCTTGAAAACTGCGATTGCTTGTATTTTGTTGAACTGCCTGGTCTCCTGTACTGCGAAGGATGAATGGACTTCCCTGATGGATAAAGACCTTTCTCAATGGGAAATGTATCTGAGTTATGAGCATAAACCCGATTACAATGGAAGTCAGCCGTTGGATGAAGCTGGTAATCCGGTTCAACCTATCGGCTATAATAAGAATGTGAAGAATGTCTTTTCGGTTGCCGAACAGGATGGTGTACCCGTGTTAAGAATCAGCGGCGAGATTTATGGATGTGTTTATACAAAACAGTCTTTCGAAAATTATCATCTTCGGATGAAGGTTAAGTTCGGAACTAAAAAGTGGGTTCCCAGACTTAATGAGCCAATGGATTCGGGGCTGTTGTATCATTCGCACGGCGAGTGTGGCGTAGATTATTGGCGTTCGTGGATGGAATCGCACGAGTTTCAGGTGATGGAAGGGGGCTTCGGTGATTACTGGCGCATTGCCGATACCGGAGCGAATATCAAAATGCGCGATCCGGATGCCAACAACGAAAAGGCCAACTATGATCCGAAAGGGATAGACACATATATGGGAGTTGACGGTAAACGAAGTGGTTTTGTTCAGTTTAGCGAAGACCATGAGATTGCAGGCGATTGGAACACAATCGAGCTGATTTGCTTCGGGGATAAAAGTATCCATCTGGTGAATGGACATGTGGTTATGGCCTTGTCGGGTTCGGTTTACAAGGAAGGAAACGAACTTAAACCCCTTACCAAAGGCCGGATTCAGTTGCAAAGCGAAGCAGCCGAAGTATTCTATAAGGAGATTCAGATTAAAAAGATCGAAGCTCTTCCTTCGGAGTATATTTCCCTCTTTTGATAAAAAAGTTTAATTCAATCAATCTAATATACCGAAATGGATTCATTCTATCTGTTTCGGTATATCTTTGTGTGCCTTATTAATCTATTTGAAATCTTTTTGCTCGTTGGCAATATCATTGCAACAGGGTTTGTAAGTGTTTTTTAAATTTATTAGTGTTCTCAGTTCTTAATTCATTAGTGTTAATTATCTAATATCTTAAAAGAGATGAAATTAAAGTTGTTTTATGTGTTTATGGTGCTGGCTATCGCTTCGGCATCCACAATGGTGCATGCTCAAAAGGCCAACAAGTTAACCTCCAAAGAAAAAAAAGCAGGTTGGGTTCTTTTATTTAACGGAAAAGATTTTTCCGGATGGAGACAATGTAATGGTACGGCAATGCCGAAAAACTGGACAATCGAAGATGGTGCCATGAAGGTATTTACTGCCGAAGGATCCAAACCAGGAAATGGTGCGGGAGGAGATATTCTTTTCGGAAACAAGAAATTCAAAAATTTTGAACTGTCGATAGACTGGAATGCAGGTAAGATGGCTAATTCAGGGATATTCTACAATGTTCGCGAAGTTCCGGGAAAACCTATTTACTATGCTGCTCCCGAAGTACAGGTGTTAGACAACGTGGATGCTACTGATAATAAGATAGACAGCCATCTTGCCGGTTCATTGTATGATATGTTGCCAGCCGATCCTGCTACGGTGAACCCTGCAGGTCAGTGGAATACCATTGTTATCCGTGTTGAAAACGGAAAGGTAACTCATACACAAAATGGTAAGAAGGTGGTAGAATATACTTTGTGGACCAGTGAATGGGATAATCTGGTACAGAACAGTAAGTTTAAATCTTTCCCCGGATTTACCGAAGGCATTTCTAAAGAAGGATTTATTGGTCTGCAAGATCATGGATGGCCAGTAAGTTTCCGTAACATCAAAATACGTGAGTTATAAAATAAAATAGGTTTACTAAGATCTTGAGAACCTGGGGATGAATCAATTGCTGATTCATCCCTTTTTCTTGTATCATCTGTAGGCAAGTTTGAATCAAATATCTTATTCAATATATGAGCTCGTACCTATTTTTGCACACCTGTTTGTTATTTTGATACTTACTGTGGTACAGTATGTATCTTTTTTTTATATTTGTACTAAATCTTTCCTCAGAATTATGAAAAATCCGGTTGCCTATCTGCTCGTATTTTACCTGTTCTTATCTTCTTGTTCAGGAGTTGAGAAAGAAGAGCCATATGTTATAGCCTTTTCGCAATGTATGATGGATGATGTTTGGAGACAGGCCATGATGTTGGAGATGAATATCGAGGCATCCAATTACGACAATATACGGATTGTAATTGCAGATGCCAAAGAAAGCAATGAAACACAAATAAAACAGATTCAACAATTCATAGATCAGAAGGTAGATGTACTTATCATTTCGCCAAATCAGTCCGATTCAATAACTCCCATTGCGGTTGAAGCCTACAGGAAGGGAATTCCAACAATCATTGTTGACAGAAAGATTGGTTCCGAAGAATATACGGCTTATGTTGGAGGTGATAGTTACGAAATTGGCCGGATAGCAGGCGAATATGCAAGTGCATTTCTTCCTGAAAATGCAACAATAGCCGAAGTCTGGGGTACCAAACTGTCTTCTCCTGCACAAGAACGACACCTGGGATTTATAAATGGTCTCAAAAAGAAAAATGTAAATATCAAAACGGTAGTAGGTAACTGGCGCAGGGAAATAGCAAAAAAGGAAGTATCTCAATTAGAAGATTTCAATGATATAGATTTGGTTTATGCACACAATGATGTAATGGCGCTTGGGGCAAGAGAGGCCATCTCTGAACGTGATTCGGCGTTGGTTTCTAAAATTATATTTTTGGGTGTTGATGCTGCATTTGGGAAAGGAGCCGGACTTGAAGCAGTTGCAAACGGGTTACTTAACGCATCCTTTTTGTATCCATCCGGGGGCGATCAGGTGATTCGTGTTGCAATGAAAATCCTGAATAAGGAACAAACGGATAAGAAATATATCTTGAATACGGCTGTTGTCGAGAAAAATACGGCACGAACGTTGCTTTTGCAATCTGATCAGCTAATCAACTATCAGAACAGGATTGAGCAGCAAAAAAGGAATATTGATATGTTATTTCAAAAGTTTAGTATGTTGCGTCACTCTTTATTTCTGATATTGTCTCTGCTTGCTTTGTTGCTGTTTTTTGCAATTTATATATTTTATATAAACCGGAAGATTAACAAAAAGAATAAGCAATTACATATTAAAAACAAAGAATCGGAAGAACAACAGCAAAAACTAATCTGTCTGAATGAAAAGATTGAACAGGTTACATCCCAAAAATTACAGTTCTTCACCAATGTATCACACGAAGTACGTACTCCGCTTACTTTGATCGTGGGACCTTTAGAGAAATGGATCAAATTAACACCCGAATCTCCGTTGCTTTCTGATCTGAAACTGATGAAGAAGAATGCCGACCGGCTGATGAGGGTGATCAATCAACTGCTGGATTTCCGGAAGATTGAGAATAATAAAATGGGATTGACGATCAGTCAGGTTGATATAGTCGCCTTTACAGAAAACGTGATGTCTCTTTTTGAAGATCTGGCCAAGTCTAAACAGATCTGCTACGAGTTTGTTTCCGAGATCCCGACTTGTAAAATATGGATTGATCAGGATAAGATGGAAAAGGTTCTGACCAACCTTTTGTCTAATGCATTTAAATTTACAGCTGTAGGAGGGAAAATAAGTGTTCAAATTAAAGATGGTTCTGATAGAATTTACATTGTCGTTCGAGACAATGGGGTAGGAATTGAGAATAATGAAATTGATAAGATATTTGACCGGTTTTATACCGGATCTGTGTCATCTGGAGTTGGTGCAGGAATAGGCCTGCATCTTACCCAGGAATTTGTGAATATGCATCAGGGACAAATTCTGGTGGAGAGTGTCCCCAATGTCGACACGCTTTTTACTCTGGAGTTACTAAAAGGGAGAGATCATTTACCCGACTGTTTCCCGCTTGTAAATCCGGAGGATAGAATAGATCTTGTACCCACTTCAATGAATGTGGAGGTATCAGACGATCTATTAACTAAAAAATACAACTTCACTATATTGGTAGTTGAAGACGATCCGGATATTCAAGCTTATATTCAATCGGAATTTGCGCCCAATTTTACCACGTTAAAGGCTGGAAATGGGACTGAAGCACTCGCAATTCTTGAATCAGAAAATGTGTCGCTTGTTTTAAGTGATGTCCTGATGCCCGAAATGAATGGGTTTGAGCTTTGCAGGCGTATTAAATCGGATCCCGATTTATCCCATATTCCGGTTATTTTACTTACTGCGCTTATGGATGACAGTCAGCGTATATACGGAGTATCAGAAGGAGCGGACGACTACATACAAAAGCCATTTAATATTGACTTTGTGAAAGTAAAAATAATACGCTTATTGGAAGAGAGAAAGCGATTGCAGAAGCGGTTTATGCAGACCATGCAGGCAGGAGGTATTCCAATTATTGAAACAGAGGCTAAAATAGAGAGCCTGGATGAGCTGTTTATGAGAAAGTTTGTAGACTTACTGGATGTTTCATACGAAAATACGGAACTTAACGTAGAGAAAATCAGTGAGGAATTAAGAATTTCCCGGGTACAGCTCTACCGTAAGGTGAAGGAGATCTCGGGCTTGTCTCCTGTCGACTATCTTCGGAATTACCGATTAAGTAAGGCAACTACATTGCTTAATCAGAAAAGATATTCCGTAAGTGAAGTAGCCTATCGAACCGGCTTTTCATCACCAGCCTATTTTGCCAAATGTTTTAAGTCTGTTTTTAATATGACACCCACAGAGTACGTATCGCAAGAGTAGCAGCGTCAATATATTGCTAGCACAAATGATTCAAATCTGTTTCGATTGTTATAAATCAAACTAACTAGTTCTTTTATGTAATTATTTTGATCGTTTCTGATTCATATTTTATAGAGTTGGCGCTGGACATAGAGTAATATTGCGGCTCAATTAATTTTAAATAATAATATGATGAAGTCACATTCTTTTAAATGGAGTCTGCTTATAACTCTGTTTTTCTGGACACAATGGTCCTATGCTCAGCAAGTTCCTATTCAGGGAACCGTAATTTCTGAAACAGACAATCTTCCGATAATCGGAGCTTCTATTATTGAAAAAGGAACCACGAACGGAACAATAACCGATCTGGATGGAAATTTCACCTTAAATGCCTCTTCAGGCAGTGTTATTCAGATTAGCTATGTAGGTTATTTAACGCAAGAACTTCCTGTTAAAGGAATTCCCAAACAAATTCTGTTGAAAGAAGATGCCAAGGCTTTATCTGAGATTGTTGTGACAGGTTACTCAACTCAAAAGAAAGCGGATCTTACAGGATCGGTTTCTGTAGTGAAGATGGACGATATTGAAAATATCAGTACCGGTAATGCGATGAAATCCTTGCAAGGTCGTGTGCCGGGGGTGTTCATTCAATCCAGTGGAGCTCCGGATGGTGGTGCCACAGTACGGATACGCGGTATTGGTACATTGGGGAACAACGATCCTCTTTATATAATTGATGGGGTACCTAGTAAGAGATCAATGAACGAGCTTTCTTCAACCGATATTGAATCAATTCAAGTATTGAAGGATGCCTCTTCGGCCAGTATTTACGGATCAAGGGCAGCCAACGGGGTTGTTATCGTAACAACGAAGAAAGGAAAAAATAATGAAACAAAAGTCGACTTCAGGGCTTCGTTGACAGCGCAGGATTATTCAAAATCCCTCGAATTACTTGATGCAGAAGAAAGAGGTATGGTGCAATGGCGCGCAGCTATGAATGACGGTGTGAATCCCAACTTCGGTGTGTACAATTTCGAATGGCACGGTGATGCAGCCACTGGATATGTTCTTGATAAGGTAATTATGCCTGAATACCTGGATCAGCAAAAAACAATGAAGCCGGCTAATACGAATTGGGTGGATGAAGTGGGTCGTACCGGCTTGACACAAAATTATAACGTGACACTTTCAACAGGAACTCAAAAAGGACGCGCTCTATTCTCCTTAGATTACTTTAATAATCAAGGAACAGTAAAGGGTACGGAATACGACCGCTTTACTGCACGTATTAACTCTGATTATTCCCTGATAAATGATAAACTGAAGATAGGTGAGAATTTTTCAATATCCAAGATGCGCAAATCACTTATTAATGCACAGAGTATTTTAAATATGACCCACGAGATTCAGCCTATTATTCCGGTTTACACATTGGATGGCGGTTGGGGCGGTCCGGTTGCAGGGATGAGCGACAGACATAATCCGGTGCGTATCATAGAAGATAATAAACAAAACCATGAAGATGTAGTTCGTCTGTTTGGGGATGTGAACCTTGACCTTGAAGTGTTGAAGAACTTGCACTTCAGATCGAAATTTGGAATCGACTATACCGGTTATTGGCAGCGAAATATGCAGCTCACTTACGTATCCGGATTTATGTCGGAGTCCACCAACCGGTTGGATAACTCTGCAAATTACGGAGGTAACTGGATATTAAGTAATACGTTGAGTTATAATTTCGAGTTGGGTAAAAATGTAGTGGATGTGATGGGCGGACAGGAGATGATGAAATATTCATTCAATGCAATATCGGCTGGCAGGGATGTCTTTGCTTCGGAAGATCCGGATTATATGTACCTTGATGCAGGTGAATCAAACAAAAGAAATGCCGGTTCTGCAACTGCCTATTCGTTGCTCTCTTACTTTGGAAAGGTAAACTATAGCTTTGATAATCGTTACCTGATATCGGCAACGGTCCGTTACGATGGATCCTCCAGATTCGGAGCAAACAACCGTTACGGAACATTTCCTGCATTTTCATTCGGTTGGCGTCTGAGTGAAGAATCGTTCTTTAAAGCTGCTTTCCCTTATGTCTCGGATTTGAAACTACGCTATGGATGGGGGCAGACGGGTAATCAGGAGATTGGGGATTTCGCTTCGCCGGCATTGTATCAGGCTTTATATGGAACAGACCCAACGTGGGACAGTGATCATGGAACGGCATACGACATCAGTGGAACCGGAACCGGCGATTTGCTATCGGGTTACCGTCGTACTCAACAGATGAATGCCGATTTGAAATGGGAAACTACTACGCAGAATAATATCGGTCTTGATTTTGGATTTATCAATCAGAAGTTCTCCGGTTCGTTGGATTATTTTACAAAAAGTACGAAGGATATCTTAATTAACCCTCCTTATATTGCTACCATCGGCGAAGGTGGAAGCCGCTGGGTAAACGGCGCAACGCTCGATAATAAAGGATTTGAATTCATCCTCTCCTACAATGATAAAATAGGAGATGTTGGATTGAGCGTAACAGGTAATATTTCGAGTTATAAAAATAAAGTGGTAAAGCTACCGGAAGATGTTATCAATTCGTATGCAGGTAATGGAAACGATCAGACAATTTTGGGGAGACCATTAAATTCAATGTTCGGATATGTGGCCGAAGGGATCTTCCAGAATCAGTCAGAGGTGGATGCACATGTGGAACAAACAGGTAAAGGGGTAGGCCGAATCCGATTTAAGGATGTAAATAAGGATGGAAAAATAAATGATGAAGACAGAACCTGGTTGGGTGTGGCGGATCCCGACTTTATCTATGGCTTGAATGTGGCCGTTAATTGGAAAAACTTCGATTTCAGTATGTTTTGGAATGGGTTGGTTGGTTATAACGTAAACAATGAAGTGAAGAGGTATACCGATTTCATTAGTTTCTTTGGTGGACATAATTATGGTAAAAGAACGCTGGATGCCTGGACTATTCAAAACAGTTCATCCACTATTCCTGCTTTATCATTAAATGATAACAACTATGAAAGTCGTTACTCATCCTATTTCATTGAGAATGCTTCGTACCTTAAACTGGCTAATATGGAGATTGGATACACCATTCCAGAGCATCTGTTAAAGTCGGTTTACATGAAAAATGCCCGAATCTATGTAATGGGGCAGAACTTGCTGACGGTTAAAAAGACCTGGGGCGACGATGCGTTTACCGGTGTAGATCCGGAAACTCCCAATTTGTCTTATCCAATTCCTTTTTCAGTAACTTTTGGTGTGAACGTAACTTTTTAATTGATAGAATTATGAAAACAATGCAATATATATTTACATGCTGCTCTTTGTCGGTTCTCCTTTTTTCATGCGATTCTTTCCTGGACGAGAACCCGAAAGGAGTTTTGAGCAACGAACAACTGAATACTCCTGAAAATGTGGAGAAAATGGTCATAGCAGCTTATTCGAGTTTAGGTAACGATCATTACACCGAACCAAACAGTCCTTGGCCCTACGGAGACCTTCGCTCCGGAGATGCCTATAAGGGAGGTGCAGGAACGGGAGATTTGCAGGAATTCCATTTTTATGAAACGTTTACTTACCTCAGAGACGATATCGGTTTGCTGGATAGTAAATGGTACAAGGAATATGTCGCCATATCAAGGGCAAATAATGCGTTGGCCAGATTGAATGCCATCGACGAAGCCGATTTTTCAAAGAAGATGATCCGTATAGCTGAAATGCGATTCCTTCGTGCTCATTATTATTTCGAGCTGAAGCTGTTGTTCAAACAAATTCCTTTTATTGACGAAACTGTACCGGTGGAAGAATACATCAATGTATCCAACGTAGAATTTACAAGTCAGCAGCTATGGGATAAAATCATTGAAGAATTCCGTTTTGCAGCTCAAACCCTTCCTGATAATAATGCTGAGGTGGGTAGAGCCAACAAATGGATGGCCAAATCATATCTTGCCAAGGCATTATTGTATGCAGCCTACGAACAAGATGAAAAGCATAACGTGACAAACATCAACAAAGATAAACTAACGGAGGTGGTGAATCTAACCAGTGAAGTTATAAATTCCGGTAAATATGGCTTGAATGCCGATTATGCGGATAATTTCCTCTGCGAAACAGAAAATAGTAAAGAATCCATTTTTGCTGTTCAGCATTCAAGAAACGATGGAACATTACATGGTCGCCTGGATTGGGGTGCCATGTTAAATTATCCCATGAATCCGGAATATGGATGCTGTGGATTTCATCAGGCTTCTCAAAATCTGGTAAATTCATTTCAAACCGACGATAAAGGATTACCCAAGTTTGCCGATTTCAATAGTAAGAACCTGAATACTCCGGATGATTTATTACAAAATAATGTGGATCCGCGTCTTAATCACAGTGTGGCTATACCCGGACTTCCCTACAAATACAATCCTGAGTTTATTTTTGAAGCGTGGTGGAACAGACAACCAGAGGTTTATGGAGCTTTTATGTCATTAAAAGAGGTTGTATTGCCCGATTGCCCTTGCTTTGAAAAGGTAAATCCCTTTATGTCGAGTTCAAAAAACAGGGATATAATCCGTTATGATGATGTCCTGTTATGGAAAGCCGAAGCCCTTATTGAACTAGGGCGCGAATCAGAGGCATTGCCTTTAATCAATTCCATACGTGAAAGAGCCGCAAACAGCACCGCCCGTTTAGTGGATGTTCAAGGTGATCCTACAGGCAAGTTTGTGGTCGGTACCTATCAACCGGGAATTAATTGCACCTGGACAAACGACTTTGCCCGTCAGGCATTACGTTGGGAGCGCCGTATGGAGTTTGCAATGGAGGGATTCCGGTTCTTTGATCTGGTACGATGGGGAATAGCCGCCGAGTACCTCAACAGCTACTTCGCCGTTGAGAAAACTAGACGTGAGCATCTTCGCGAAGCAAAATTTACAAAAAACAGAGACGAATACTTTCCTATTCCGAAACAGCAGATTAACTTTAGCAAAAAGTTATATGTTCAGAATTACGGATGGTAAATAATATAGAAGGCAAACCAATTTTTTTACTATTTTTGGTTTGCCTTCAAATCTTACTAATCAATATTGTTAAATGCGATAGAATATTAATCTGATAAAGACGAGTCATCGTAATATGAAGTCTATGAGGATTAAAAGCATATAACTAATACTAATTATCTTAATATAAACATTGAGTAAAAACGATCTATATGAAAACAACGTATCTCTATTTGCTATCCATGCTGCTTTTAGCGACAGCATGTATGCAGACTAAATCAAATGATAACGAAGGATCAGGTGCAGGGAATAAATTTCAGGAAAAATTCCGTCCGCAGGTTCACTTTACGCCGCCAAAGCATTGGATGAATGATCCCAACGGAATGGTTTATTACAAAGGAGAATACCATCTGTTTTATCAACATTATCCCGAAAAGTCGGTTTGGGGACCGATGCACTGGGGGCATGCTATCAGCACAGACCTGGTTCACTGGGAGCATATGCCCATAGCAATTTATCCGGACAGTCTGGGTTACATCTTTTCCGGTAGTGCTGTTGCCGACCACAATAACACCTCCGGATTAGGAACAAAGGAAAATCCTCCTTTAGTTGCCTTTTTTACCTATCACGACATGAAGGCGGAAAAAGAGGGCAGGTTTACCGAAATCGAATCTCAGGCTATCGCGTATAGTCTGGACAAAGGGCGTACCTGGTCCAAATACAAAGGAAATCCGGTTGTGAAGAATCCCGGAATCCGCGATTTCAGAGATCCAAAAGTTATCTGGCATAATGATTCGAAACAGTGGATTATGAGTATCGCTTCAGGGCAGGTTATTAAATTCTACTCATCTCCCAATTGCCTTGACTGGACTTATCTGAGTGAGTTCGGAGAGGGGCGTGGTGAACATGGAGGTGTTTGGGAATGTCCGGATCTGTTCCCGTTGCAGGTTAAAGGATCCAATGAAACCAAGTGGGTACTGATTGTCAACATTAATCCCGGAGGACCTGCCGGAGGTTCTGCAACCCAATATTTTGTAGGTGATTTTAATGGAAAAGAATTTATTTCGGCACAATCCAAAACCCAATGGATGGATTATGGGAAGGATAATTATGCAGGGGTAACCTGGAGCAACGCTCCCGAAAGCCGCAGGATCCTTATCGGATGGATGAACAATTGGGAATATGCAGGCGAAAAGCCTTGCATCGAGTGGAGCGGAGCTGCTACCTTCCCGCGTGAACTGGGATTGGTTAAAGAGCTGGACACCTACCTGCTTACATCCGAACCGGTAAAAGAGATTGAAAAACTGTACGGCGAAAAGGTGGAGTTTATTAATCAGGACATAAAAGGCATCATGACAATCTCGGATAGAATCCCGTTTGCCAAGTCGCCGGTAGATATCAGACTTCGATTTGACATTGCAGATAAAACAAAAATGGGATTCCCCTCCAAATATGGTATTACATTGAAAAACTCGCGTGGAGAATATATTACGGTGGGGTACGATAATGTGGATTCATTCTTTTATGTAGACCGTACCAATGCCGTTGGTGAAGTTTTCTCGGAAAAGTTTGCTCTCACCCATATAGTTCCTTTTATTGCAAATGGTAATTACGCTGACTGGAGAATAGTGGTGGATAAAACATCTCTTGAATTTTTTGCAGCGGATAATAAAGTGGTGATCACGGATCTTTACTATCCAACCGAAGATTTTGATATAATCGAGATCTTTGCCGAGAACGGACAGATACGGTTGGGCGAAGCCTCAATTACCGAATTAAAATCCATATGGAAATAAAAGTTTCAACCGATAATAGATACAACAAACAATAAAATGTACGCACATGAAAAATAAACCTGTAATTGTTGGAATTGGAGAGCTTCTGTGGGATATGCTTCCATCCGGGAAAAAAGCCGGAGGGGCACCGGTTAATTTTGTCTATCATGCCTCACTTCTGGGAGCCGAGAGCTACGCTATCAGTGCTATCGGTAAGGATGCGCTTGGAGATGAAATTTTGCAAGAGCTTGATAAAATAAAACTAAGCTATTTCATAGAAAGGGTGGATTATCCAACCGGAACTGTATTGGTGCAGCTGAAAGAAGGAATTCCCAATTATACGATAATAGAGAATGTGGCTTGGGATTATATCCCGGCAACGGATGAGGTGAAACAGATGGCAAGACGTACCGATGCGATTTGTTTCGGAACATTGGCACAGCGTTCGGCAGTATCCAGAAGTACCATTCATGAAATTTTATCCCTGGTACCTCAAAGTGCCTATCGTATATTGGATATAAATATTCGTCAGCATTTTTATTCGAAGCAGATAATTGAAGAATCTCTTCGGTTGTGCAACGTTTTTAAAATGAATGATGATGAGTTAGAGTTGCTGCGTGAGATGTTTCCATTGGATGGATACGATGAGGACGCTGCCTGCAGATGGTTTCTCAACCATTTTAACCTGAAGGTCGTGATTCTTACAGCCGGGGCCGATTATAGTAAGGTAATTACAAAAGACGATTATTCCTGCATTCAAACAACCAAAGTGAAGGTGGTGGATACGGTAGGAGCCGGCGATTCATTTACGGGGGCTTTCATCTCATCGCTCATAGAGGGAAAATCATTGCAGGAGTCACATCAGTTTGCCGTTGATAAAGCTGCATACGTTTGTACCAAAGCCGGAGCGTGGACCGTATGATAATTTACGCGAGTATTTACTTTATGCATTATAGTCTATGAAAAGTTCAAATTCCTATGCACGTATCATCCCGGTGATGTTTGCTTTCTTTTCGATGGGTTTTGTTGATTTGGTTGGTATTGCTACGAATTACATAAAGAAAGATTTTATGTTGTCTGATACCATGGCGAATCTGATGCCTTCCATGGTTTTCTTTTGGTTCCTGATTTTCTCGGTTCCAACCGGCATGCTGATGAACAAGATCGGCCGGCGAAAGACAGTAGTTATCAGTCTGCTTGTAACAGCTCTGGCTTTGTTGATTCCGGTAGTCGGTTACAGTTTTACATTTATGCTGCTTTCTTTCTCTTTACTGGGAATCGGAAATACATTGATGCAGGTCTCTTTAAATCCGTTGGTTGCCAACATAGTTGCGGGCGACCGATTGGCCAGCAGCCTCACACTCGGTCAGTTTGTTAAAGCGATCGCTTCGTTTCTGGCACCAATTATAGCTGCTTGGGCAGTTATAACATTCGGCGATTGGAAGATGCTTTTCCCTATTTTTGGAGTCATCGCAATATTGGCCGCGGGAACTTTGTCTCTTACAAATATAAAAGAGCAGCCTATTGAAGGAAAACAGTCTACATTTTCGGAATGCTTTAGTCTGTTGGGTGATAAGCTTGTGTTTATGTTATTTCTGGGCATCTTGGTTCATGTCGGTATTGATGTAGGTATCAACCTTACGGCACCGAAGTTGCTGATAGAGCGTATGGACATGACCTTGGCTGATGCGGGATATTCAACCAGCCTTTATTTTCTGTTTCGAACACTCGGTTGTTTCTCCGGAGCTATAATCCTGGCCCGTTTTTCTGCCAAAAAATTCTTCATTATCAGTGTTGCCTCCATGGTTATAGCTGTTGGCGGACTTTATTTCGGACATAGCCTTTTATCGCTTTACATCTGCGTGGCACTGATCGGGTTCGGTAATTCCAACGTATTTTCAATCATGTTTTCGCAAGCGCTGCTTCATCTACCTCAACGAAACAACGAGATCTCCGGCCTCATGGTAATGGGAATTTCCGGAGGAGCTGTCTTCCCCTTGTTGATGGGTATTGCTTCCGATGCCTTATCGGGACAGATCGGCGCGGTAATTGTTCTAACAATTTGTGTCATGTACTTAGTTGTTCTGGCCCCAAAGATTAAATAAAGTCACAACTCCCCGCTTCATGAATGAATCAGAGGCGGGGAGTTGTTTGTTTTCTACTATAATACTTGTTTTACAAAAAAGAGCGTTATTTTTGCAACGTCGTATTGTTCATTCTATCAATATTGCAGAAAACTAATTTAAGATAATAGGACCTGATACTACATGGAAAGACGGGATTTTGTAAAAACAATGGCAGCCGGCGCTGCATTAGGAATTATCACTCAAGACACCCAGGCTGTCGGCATACATAATTCTTCAGAAAAAACAGATGTAACAGATAGAAATGACAGAGCATACTGGTGCGACTTGATGTATAGAATGGCCGAACCCGTTTTATCTGCAATGGCTAAAGGCGAACTCAGAAAAAGAATGTCTGTTGAAGTCAGCCCAACATGGGATGGAAGAGATAAATCCGTTACCTATATGGAGTGTTTCGGTCGTTTAATGTCTGGTCTGGCCCCGTGGCTTTCACTCCCCGACGACGAAACTCAGGAAGGCAAACAAAGGAAACAACTCAGGGAATGGGCCTTACAGAGTTATGCTCACTCAGTAGATCCCAAAAGTCCGGATTATCTGTTATGGCATTCCGAAGGACAGCCGCTTGTTGATTCGGCATTCTTCTCCAATGCATTGATCCGAGCTCCTAAGCAATTGTGGGAACCCCAGGATAAGGTCACCAAAGAAAGAATCATATCGGAACTTAAACAATTGAGACGAGTTAAACCTCCCTATTCAAATTGGTTGCTTTTCGCAGCCATGAATGAAGCCTTTTTTAAGTCGGTTGGCGAATCATACGATCCGATGCGCGTTGATCTTTCCATCAGAAAGATGAATGAATGGTATGTGGGTGACGGATGGTATATGGATGGCGAGCGTTTTCATTATGATTACTATAATTCATTTGTAATTCAGCCCATGTTGCTGGAGATTCTCGAAGTCTTTTCCGAACAAAGCGAATCGGAAAAGAAAGCGTACAATCAGGCTTTAAAAAGAATTCAGCGTTATTCGGAACAACTGGAGCGTATGATATCTCCCGAAGGGACTTTTCCTCCTTTTGGACGGTCACTCACCTACCGTACAGGAGCTTTCCAGCCCTTATCGTTGCTGGCCTGGAAAAAGTTATTGCCCGAAAAGCTTTCCGAAGGGCAGGTAAGGGCAGCGCTTACGGCTGTACAAAAACGGATATTTACGAATCCCACTAATTTTAATGCTGAAGGATTTCTGACTATCGGATTTGCCGGCAAACAGCCTGAGTTAGGAGATTCATATAGCAACAATGGAAGTATGTACCTTACGTCCGAATGCTTTCTGGCTCTTGGACTGCCTGCAACAGACTCTTTTTGGACAGCACCTGCAGCCGACTGGACAGCAAAAAAGGCATTTGCAAATGATAAATTCCCAAAGGATTATGCAGTAAACTATTAGTTGGAGATTAAATACATTTTGTGTTGTCCCATTCGAAACAATGAAATTCTTTAAGATAATCTTATATTAAAACATAAATGAATAATTCTATGAAAAAGCTTTTAATTCCATTTCTCGTGTTGTTTTTATTGATGCCTTTCGGCATTGCAATGGCTCAGCCCGCACAGAAACTGATTAGTGTGGTTATATCTCCCGATCATTCCAACTGGGAATATAAAATTAAACAGGAGGCGAAATTTACCGTGCAGGTTTTTAAAAGTCAGGTTCTTTTGGATAATGTTACGGTCGACTATGAACTGGGCCCGGAGGCATTTCCCTCTGTTAAGAAACAGAATGTGGTTCTGAAAGACGGTAAGACAGAACTGAAAGCCTCCTTGAAGGAGCCGGGCTTTCTTCGTTGCCGTGTGGTTGCAAAAGTAGATGGTAAAGAATACGAAGGATTGGCAACTGTAGCCTATGAAGCAGAAAAGATCCGCCCTACCACCCCCGATCCGAAAGACTTCGATCTTTTCTGGAGCAACTCGATTGATGAAGCACGTAAAACGCCGCTTGATCCTACCATGGTGTTGGTTCCCGAAAAGTGTACCTCTTCGCTTAACGTGTATCATGTAAGTTTTCAGAATGACATGAGAGGTTCACGTGTTTACGGTATGCTTTCCGTTCCGGTAAAACCCGGTAAATATCCGGCTGTTTTATTGGTACCGGGTGCTGGTATCCGTCCCTATGGAGGGTCCAATATGGGTGAAGATATAATCTCTCTTGAAATAGGTATTCACGGAATCCCGGTTAATTTACCTCAAGAGCTCTATTATAGCCTTGCAACAGGAGCCTTGCGCAATTATAACGGGATTAACAAGAACGACCGCGACAATCACTATTACAAACGGGTATATCTTGGATGCGTAAGAGCTGTAGACTTCATTTATTCGTTGCCTGAGTTTGATGGAGCAACGGTAGGAGTAACAGGTGGCAGTCAGGGAGGAGCTTTGTCCATCATTACAGCCGGACTGGATTCCCGAATCAAATTCCTGGCTGCATTGTATCCGGCTCTAAGCGATTTTGCAGGATACCTGAACAACCGGGCAGGAGGTTGGCCGCATTATTATAAGAATGCCAAACCTCAGCCTAACGAAGTAGAAACACTTTCTTATTTTGATGTTGTGAATTTTGCGAGCAGGGTAAAAGCACTTGGATGGTACAGCTGGGGTTATAACGATGTGGTTTGCCCTCCCACATCTATGCATGCAGCTTATAATGTTATCAAAGCCCCCAAAGATCTTCATCTGTACCTTGAAACAGGCCATTGGACTTTCCCCGAACAGAATTCAGCCCGCATATCATGGATCAGAAGTCAGTGTAAAAAATAAATAGTAACATATAGACATTAAAGGCCGGTTCAAATCTGATTGAGCCGGCCTTATCTGTTTTCAGTATGTAGAAACAGAAATCTATTTTTCTATGTAATCATTTGCCATACCGATTATTGTTTCCAGAAACTCATTAGCTTCATCTGGAGATCTATAAAAATTATACACGTGCTCTGTAAATAGTTTTTCCCATTCCGGATTGATTGATAGTTTATCAACAAAAGGCTTGTATTGGTCGTGGATCATTATTCGTCCAACAAGGTAGAATGTTATATCGATCGCCATAAACGTATCCGTAAACTCCGGATCCTGTTGTCTTATAGTATAAATTTCTAATGCCCGTTTTACAACAGCCTTTTTCTCATCAGAGGTAAGTTGCGAAATGAAATAATTTTGAGCTAAATGCATTTCCAGCAAATAATGAGCAAAAGCATGCTTCTTGTGTTTTTCTAAAACTCTCTGGTATCTGTAAAGCAGACAACTGGCTGCATCGGAACGCTTTTTAAGTTCCTGAAAAACATTTAATTCTTCGTAAACAAACTCGTATCCTTTTTGTGTATTCTCCCATGCAAAGAAATCGGCATATAATGGGTACTCCCACAATGCTTGAATAAGAGCCTGAGTAGACATCGCTTTTACTACCGACTTATTAATCTGGCAAACGTCAACCATCTGCTCCCTGTCATTAAGCTTAATCCATTCTTTGGTGTTGGGAATTACAGGATAGTTATAGGATCCTTCCGGACGAGGCATATTCATACTTTCCAGTATTGGAACATACAAAGGGACTGCATATATATCATATGCCTCATCTTTGTTACAACTTAACATTGTAAGAATACAAGTGGAAATCAAAATTCCAATAATTAGTTTTTGCATATCATAATTATTTAAGGTAATACATATTTATCAAATTCGGACAATATCCTAACTAGTCTATTTCTTATGCTTAATCAGCATTATCACAGGGTTTGAATCCTCATTTAGTGTTGCAGCAATTTTCTTCAGTTTCCCTTTCAGCTCACCATTATTATAGGATTCTATGAGCTGGTTCGCATCTAAAGCTTGCCAAGATTCGATTTCGTGATTTACAGGTCTTAACCAGTTCATGTATATCTCTTTTTTGATTGTATAGTCGCCATTATAAACTGTATAATTGAAAAATGCTTTTTCCTGCCTGTCGTACATGAAAAAAGTTCTAGAAAACCCTTTTCCTGTACTAAAATCAAATACGTTTTTAATTGTTTCCATAAAATAATAACGGTCTGAAAAAAACCTTAATATAAGAAATACCTCCGGATTCATAGTTTGGATAGAAGGAGTTCTTACTAAAAGCGGATATAAACTATAATCTGGAGATAATGTATATACGGTATCGGATGAAGTTTCTGATAATATACAATTGCCTTTGAAGGTTATAATTCTACGATAAGGTCCCGGGGTCTTTATATAAATATGTTCTTCATCTCTTGTTTGCTGTAATAGTAGTATTTTCTTTTTAAAGGGAATTTTGATTTCTTTGGTAATACTGCCATCCTTTTTTGAAATAAGAACAAATGGAATTTTTTCATTGTATTGGTCATAACAAATCAGATTATTCTTGTCATAATTAAATATGTCGTTATAAAATAAAGTCCCGTTACCTTTTTTGTGTTGAAAACTCCGTTTAAAGTTTCCATATAAGTCATATACATGAATCTTTTGGAGAGAGATGTCGTTAATAAACATTTCTTCGTTCTCCTCATCTAAAGTAATATTAAAACAACTAATGTATTCTTCACCTCCTTGGCCTCTACGGTTTATTTTTCTTAATGCATTTCCGGTTCTGTCATAAACAAAAATATCCCCATCGTCTTGGTTGGTTACCAATATTGTCTTTTTGCCAATATCATGCACAACACCTCGATTAAGAAAGTCATCTTTTGTTTCCAAGGCAACATATTCCACATCCATAAAATCCTGAAGAATCAATTCCTTTTTGGACGAAGGAGCTTTCGTAATGTCAACAACGATTATATCATCGCTAATAGCTTGTTTTTGCCCGCATCCAGCCAAGCCTGCGAGCAAAGCGATTACCAATACTAATGTTGCCTTTTTCATGTTTTTGGAGTTGTAATTAATGGTTGATATTCAGAGAGTTAATAGGTTCTATTAGCACTCTTACGAGAGCTACAGGCTAAGCCAAAAAATCTATTTATCTTTGTATTCATAATATTTCTGAATACTTTGAACTTGTTTTGTTGTCACTTTTTTACCTCCATTGAAATTATATGTTATTCCGATTGATATACCTGTTTGGCTTGTGAGATACCTTTTCTTGGAAAGTACATCCGGGGTATCGATTATTATCTGTCTGTTACGGGCAAGAGCTGTAAAGTTAAGACTTGCCAGTAGCTTTTCTTTTAGCAGATATTTATACACTTTACCGTACAATCCATAGACCGCTTTATAGGTACGCTCTTGCGATTTGTAGGTAGGCTCTAAATATGCTGTTAAATTACCACCCCACCCAGAAAGGGTATTAAATGTATTTGTTAATAATACATAGGGTTTCCATGCAGCGGTATTGATTTCTAGTCCCTTATATTTCATCCACTCTAACCTTAAATTACCCTTTATACTCCACCACTGTGATATTTTAAATGTACGGTCTGTAGCAAAGCTATGTCCGTACATACGCCCGTTGTTTACAGGCATAGTATAAGTTACTAAAGGATTTTTCTCGTCGACGAATGTCTTGTAATACAATAAATCGTTTCCCGAAACAAATAAATAGTTTAGATTCCATTTGCTTTTATATGCCGTTCCAAGCATAATTATGTGAAAATTGACCGGTTTAATATTTACATTACCCTTTGTATATGAATTTTCATTATTATACACAATAACAGGAGATATGGCATTATATGGAATTGGATCCATGTCTCGTTGATAATTTAGGTTAATGTATGTACCATCCTGAGGATTAATATTGTACATTAAGCTAAGAGAGGGGTAGAATCCAAAATAAGTACGTAAGTTTGTTTCGTATATCTTTTTTGAATGGTAACTTATTTTATTTTGTTGAATTCTATAACCGGCTTTATATTTTATTTTCTTGCCAATTGCTGAGGAATACGACATATATCCTGCATACTTTATTCCTTCCAACATATAATTATCGCATAAATCAGTATCAGCAATCCATGCATTATTTATTAAATGTTGATAATCCAATTGTTGATCAGATTTATTCAGACTGTAGTTTGCTCCAAAATCTAACTGACCTTTCTTCCCAATCATAATTGCAAATCTGGCGTCAACTTCATACATATCGGTTTTATTGTCTATATCATTTTTGGAGTATTTATTAGTTTCTGATTCACTATTAATTCCATATCTATAAATGCCGTTTTGTTGGATTTGATTTGAAAAATTCAGATAATCAGCAATAAGTTTGAAGTTGGATCCTTTAGAATCAATCTGCCAATTATAATTCAATGCCAATTGATATTGCCTGTTCTTTGTATCATTGTTAATATCCGAGCCAGTTGAATTCGTAGTAGTCTCGTTACTATTTTTTACGATAGAACTGGAGTGTTGAATTGGAGTTGCATCAGCAATACTTAACCTTCCATTAATGCCAATACTATGCATTTTATTCAGTTCATAGGATAGGTTTAACCTGTCAGAGAAGCTTTGCTTCCATCCTCTCTCATAAGTTCTCATCGTTATATTCTGCTCCAACTGCTTATAGATTGAGCTGATTTCATACGTATCTGTTTGTTTGAAATCATTATAAGACAGATAATTATAGACACTTAGTCTCTTATATGCATAATTTACGGATGCATTTATATTATCTGAGTAATGCCCTTCGTTAAGAAGAAGAGCATAGTCGCCGGATACTGATCCATAGTATCCTCCATTAACTAGCTTTTTGAGTTTAATATCTATAATTCCACCTGTACTTCCTGCATCTTCTTCGCTTCCTGAAAGATATATAATTTCAATTTTATCAATATTATCAGCCTGTATAGCATCCAGTTCTTTTCGATCTCTTAGCTTACGTCCATCTATATAAATTTGAGAGACGTCTCTTCCATTTAATTTTAAAACTCCTCTTTCGTTGGTGATCCCGGGCATTAGACCAAGAACTTCCGTTGTATTATTTCCTTTGACTATTGGATTCCCCTGCAATGAAACAATGTATCTGTCTGGTTTATGCTGAATTGCATTGGCGGTAACAATAACAGCCCCTAATTCATTGATATTGTCTTCTAAAACAATTGGAGATAAGGCCATATTGTCTTTAATTACAACGTCTACATGTTTACGTTTAAACAGCAAATGAGTTATTTGCAATGTATATCTGCCAGATGATATACTGTTGATTCTAAATTTTCCATCCTCATTGGTGATACTACCTCCTATATACGTTGAATCAATTGCAGATAACAGAGTTACCGTTGCGTAGTTAATGGACTGTCCACTGGTATCATGCAAACTACCTTCAATAGAATACCTGACATTTGAATCTGCCCAGATATATATAGTTGAATGCAGCACTAAAACGAAAAGAATCAGTCGTTCTAGTTTCATGGTTTGCAAGGATTAAGTATGGATGTTTTTGTATTCATACATGCAGATTAACAAAAGTCCTTCAATATTTTTCTCAAATATATAATTAATTCTGCGGGGTTAGGTAATTAATCTATTAAAATTGATTAATAAGCTGTTAAATAGATATCATACGGCAATGTTGCCTTATATTGTAACTTCCTGTTAATCTATTAAGTCCGCTTCCTGTATACTTTAATTTTTTTGAATTGTAAGTATTCGGTGTAGTACGTGTGATAAAATAGTATTATTCTATTTATAGCTTTAGCAAGATAATTTTTTAGATTACTTTTTCCAGTTATGAGGTAATAGTTCCTTGTAATTTTTGGGATCACA
>NZ_JBFWMI010000012.1:0-51397 GCF_050251695.1 Macellibacteroides sp. | reverse complement strand
TGTGATCCCAAAAATTACAAGGAACTATTACCTCATAACTGGAAAAAGTAATCTAAAAAATTATCTTGCTAAAGCTATAAATAGAATAATACTATTTTATCACACGTACTACACCGAATACTTACTTAGGCTTAAGAGAAAAAATCGTTCGACAATTGTCGAAATGCATTTTGACAGCTGTCGCAATACATTTCGACATATATCAAAATCAATTTCGACATATGTCAAACGATTCAACCACTTAAGTAAAAAACATTCTATATAGCTATAAAACAATTAGTTTACTTAATGTAAAAGCTTATTTTACGGCATATAAATTTACACATAACTAACATACGATAAATAGATCCCTAAACCTCAGGAAATCGAAGGTGCAATATCAACACATTACACCTTTAGAGTTCCACTGCAGATAGTTCAGCAATCGCTTTCTGATAATCACGTTCGGCTTCCAATGCCTGATTTACGGTTGTATAGTACAAACCAATTTCAACTATATAGTCCAAAAGTGAAATTTCACCCGTGTCAAGTGCTTTTTTCAGTAAATCTGTATTGTTTACGTTTGCCAGCGACTGACGATACTTTTCGGCAATTACTTTCAATCCATTTGCCCTATTGTAAAGAGATTGAAGTTGACTGTAGAACTGTTGTTTACGGTCAGCTTCTCGCGATTCGGCTGCCGAAACAGCAACTTTTGCTTGTTTCACACGGTTTTTATTTTCCCACAAAGGGATGGAAATACCAACAGTAAATCCCTGATATTGCTGACCAACAACTTTCTCACTCATATAACCTGTCGAAAAAGTAGGCCAGTTTGAAGCCTTACTAAGGCTAACCTGACTTTTTCCAACTTCAATTTCCTGCTTGATATAAGCCAGCACCGGATTTTTTTGTTCAGCCTCTGCATACCAATCATTAAAATTCAGCGGTAATTGTGTTTGTACAAATTGGTCTTCGTCCAACGCTATATCCACACCGCCGTTAAGCCTTCTCAATTGCGACAATAAAGCATTGCGTTCTACCTCAACACGAGAAAGCTCGCCTAGAACAGAGGCGAGATTCAATTGAATCTTGTTATATTCCAAACGGTTCGCATCTCCTCTATCCAATCGGTCTTTATAACCTTTAGCAATGGTTTCAGCGTGTTGCAAACGCACATCCAATTCTCGTTTCAGGGCGTTAAAGTAGACTAAATCAATGCAATATCGCTTCGCTTCCAACAGTATATTCATGCGATCGGCTTTATATTGAAATTCTATCAAAGTATTCTGTCCGTTCGCTAAGCGGCTTTTCATTCCCGAAATAGTCGGGATATCGAAAGTCTGCTTTATATTGATATCAGTTCGGGAACCAATATTACCCGGTTTTCCCCATAAATAGTTGAATTCAACTTCAGGATTGTCAAGGTATATACTTGTTTTATTTCCTAACTTCTGCGCATCAGCAGTCAGGCGTAACGATTTCAGCGTTGTATTGTTTGCTTCAATCGAATCTAATACTGAATTTATATTATTCTGGGCAATCAACGGAATGCTCACCAATATTGTCGATATTATTATTAATATTTTCATATTCTTTAAGTTTTACTCTGTTACTTCATCGTCTGTTATTACCTCTTCCACAATTTTCTTATTGGTTAAGAGATACATAATAGGAATAATAAATCCATTAAGGAAGGTTGATGTAAGTAATCCTCCAAGAATTACTTTCGCCATAGGACTTTGAATTTCGTTACCCGGTAAATCACCACCTAATGCTAATGGTATAAGAGCTAATCCCGAACTTAGCGCAGTCATCAAAATCGGATTCAAACGGTCAAGCGAACCATGCATTATACTTTCAAATGCCGACATTCCATCATTTTGAAGATCGTTATAGTGCGAAATAAGCAACATGCCGTTACGCGTGGCGATACCAAACAATGATATAAACCCAATAATTGCAGGAATACTGATAACGCCGTCTGTTAAGAAGATAGTAAACACGCCTCCGATAAGTGCCAACGGAAGGTTCAACAGGATGACTGCCGATTGGGTAACGCTTCTAAACTGAGCAAACAACAGCATGAATATAACCATGATAGAAAAAATGGAAGTAATAAGTAAAATACGAGACGCCGCCTGTTCACTCTCGAACTGTCCGCCATATTCAATATGATAACCTTCGGGCAATTTTATTTCCGAATTTATTTTCTTCTGCATATCGTTTACCACACCCCGTAAATCTCGCCCGGCTACATTGGCAGAAATAACGATTTTTCTCGCCACATTTTCACGGTTAATTGTATTGGGACCAGTAGATGAAGAGATTTCGGCAATATAGCTAAACGGAATTTTCCGTCCACCGGCATCAACAATCAGGTTGCGGATACGTTCAGTAGTTGTGCGATAATCATCGTCTACTTTCAGCGTTAAATCAAAGGATTTGTTGCCTTCATAAACCTGCGAAACTACTTCCCCGGCCAACATTACATTAACAATCTCAGCAAATTCGGGAGGTGTAATACCATATTTAGCCAACATTTCACGTTTGGGTTCTATTTTTAATTGCGGACGTTCCACTTGCTGTTCCACATTAAGGTCGGCAACACCTTCCACATCCTGAATAGACGCTTTGATTTGATTGCCTATTGTGAACATTTTATTCAAGTCTGTTCCAAAAAGTTTAATGGCAATATTGGCCCGTGTACCGGACAACATCGCATCAATACGGTGTGAAATAGGTTGTCCAATTTCAATATTCACACCCGACAAGACTTTAAGTTTTTCACGAATTTCGGCTAATACTTCATCTTTCGAACGTTTTTTAAGTACAAAAGGGGCTTCAATTTCCGATACATTCACACCCAAAGCATGTTCGTCCAACTCGGCACGCCCCGTCTTTCTCCCTACAGTTTGTATTTCGGGAATAGACAACAATATGTTTTCGGCGATACGCCCCATCTTATCTGATTCCTCCAACGAAATACCGGGAAGTGTACTAATATTTATTGTAAACGAACCTTCATTAAACGGCGGGAGAAAACTGCGTCCCAATGTAAAGAATATAACAACCGTTGCCACCAGCACCACTCCCGTTCCGCCAAGCACCAATTTACGATGGTTAAGCGTCCATTTCAATGCTTTACCATATACGTTTTTCAGTTTACGCACTACATAAGGCTCACTTTCGGGTTTATCGTTATTTTTCTTCGGCTTACCCAATAAATAACTACATAGAACGGGAGTCAGCGTCAACGCCACCACTGTCGATGCAATCAATGCCACGATAAACGCAATACCAAGTGGAGCCAGCATACGGCCTTCCATTCCTGAAAGGAAAAATAGTGGAACAAAGCTGGCAATAATAATTAGAGTCGAATTTAATATTGGCATCCTAACCTCCTTTGAAGCCTCAAAGACCACTGTCATCACAGTTTTTTGCTCGTCCTTAGGTTTCTGCCTGTTTTCACGCAATCGTTTAAAAACATTTTCTACATCTACAATGGCATCGTCAACCAACGAACCAATAGCAATGGCCATACCACCCAAACTCATGGTATTGATGGTTAGTCCCATTAATTTAAGGGCCAAAATCGAAGCAACCAACGAAAGAGGAATCGTTATTAATGAAATTAGGGTTGTACGAACGTTCATAAGGAAAACAAATAGAACGATAACAACAAATATTCCTCCTTCGTAGAGCGATTTCTGAACATTACCGATAGAATTATCGATAAAACGTGCCTGGCGGAAGATATCCGTGGATAGTTTCACATCCGAGGGAAATGTTGTTTTAAGTTCGGCCAGCGATTGATCCAGCTTGTTTGTCAGTTCGATTGTGCTGGTAGCCGGTTGTTTGGTAACAGTTATCAATACAGCAGCTTTTCCTTTTTCTGAAGCGATACCTAACTTGGGAGCTTTATTGCCAATTTTTACCTGTGCAATGTTTTCAAGCAACACGGGTACATCGTTCATACTTTTGACAACAGTTGCACCCAAAGCAGCAATATTGTTCGTGGAGAGTAAACCACGGATTATATATTCGTTTCCGTATTCATACAGTACTCCCCCCGAAGCATTTTGATTCATTTCCGTTACTACTTTTATTACTTCATCCAGGTTGATACCGTAATGCTTCATCTTTTCAGGATTGAGCAAAATTTGGTATTCCTTGATATCGCCGCCTAATACGGTTACCTGTGCCACTCCTCCGGTAGAAAGCAGTCGCGGACGTATAGTCCAGTCTGCCAACGTACGCAAATCCTGCAAAGATGTAGTATCGGCCGTCAACCCTATAATCATTAATTCTCCTAAAATGGACGATTGCGGACCTAAGGTAGGATTACCCACATTAGAAGGTAAAGCATCTTTAACTACGGCCAATTTTTCGGAAACTATTTGGCGGGCGCGGTAAATATCCGTTCCCCAGTTAAATTCGACCCACACAATTGAAAACCCGGTGGTAGACGACGAACGTACACGACGCACATCAGTTGCTCCGTTTACAGCAGTTTCTACCGGGAAACTAACCAAACGCTCTACCTCTTCAGGCGCCATACCTTTGGCTTCAGTCATTATAACTACGGTTGGGGCATTAAGATCAGGAAATACATCAACTTCCATATTGGTGGCAGTATAGGTTCCCACTAACATCAACAGCAGGGATGCTACCAGCACAACCATCCGGTTATTAAGCGAAAATTTTATTATCTTGTTTAGCATAAAATTCATTTTAGGAGTTAATGACTGTGACTATGTCCTTCTGGCATGATAGACGAAACGGCAGCTAATTTGACTTGATAAACACCTTTGGTTACCACCTTGTCGCCCGCTTTTAGGCCGGAAAGCACTTGTACTCTGTCTCCGTTGCTTTGCCCAAGAGTTACCTCTTGTTTTTTATAACCCTCTTCATCCAATTGCAGATAAACGAAATTCAATCCTTGCTCTTCAGTTAAAGCCGATACCGGGACAGAAATTACATTCTCCAGAGGGTTGGAAAGCAAATATACCGATACGAATGAACCCGGAATGATATCGCCTATATTATCAAATTCAAACGTTACCGGGATATAGAATGATTGTCCACCTGATGCTTTACCAAACGACAGTAAACGTCCGTTCAGGTCAGAAAGCTTATACACCTCATTGTCGTATGATGTCTGAAAATTAGCACCACCTATATTTTTCAGTGATTTGTAATAATTCTCTGATACCTCCGCACGCAATTGAAGGCGTTTGTTTTGCGAAACAGTTGCGATGGGTTGACCTACCGAAACATAGTCACCCTGGCTTACCAAACGATTTTTGATGAAACCGCTTATAGGTGATGTAATCCGTACACCACTTGAGGTGATATTAGCTGCCTGTGCTTCATAAGCTGTTTTGGCAGTCTCATAACGTAAACGGATTTGTTCGTATTCTTTAGCGGAAATGATATTATCTTTTATCAATTTTTCGGCACGTGAAAACTCTTTTTGAGCGGTTTCGTAAACGATTTTTACTTTGGTTGCAGGATCACCTTCTAACAGATTTTTTGCTGAAACTGTTACAATAGCCTCACCAGATCTAACAGCTGCCCCTTCTGTAATGGATCGATTGGAAAAAGATACAATACCGTTGGAAGTTGATACTATCGTGGCCTCATCACCTTGCGAAGCTTGTATTTGTCCGCTTGTTTTGATTACCTGCTGAAATGCACCCGGAGATACTGTCTCTACAATTAAGCCAACAGCCTCGGCTTGCGCTTTGGTAAAGGAAATTTCGTCGGTATGATTACTCTCACCTTTGGCATGATCGTGTCCGTCATCTTCAGAGTGATTATGGCTTTCTCCCTCAGCTAGCGTGTGGATACCTTTAGAATCTTCATTATGTTCTTCCTTTCCCTGATTACAGGAGGTGAAGAATAGCACGGCTATAACGGTTACAAATGATATATACGTTTTCATTTTAATATTGAATTGTTGAATAAGGGCAACTCAGTTTACAGCCTGTTGTATAGGCCGTAAACGGGATATTATCCTTGATTAGTAAAAAATACGGAATAGATAGCGAACTCCTGAATTAAATTCAGAAGTAACTATTGTCCAGGAATGGTCAATAATTCAAGAAATAAGAGCCGGAGGTGCCCTTAGATTGAGGAAGCTGCTTGTTTCAGCAGATTTGTAACATAAAAGATATTCTCCCCATTCGGATTCGAGAATCCCGGAGTTGTCGGTATTATAAATCAAAAAATCTGCAACAAGGATTAAGATAGGATAAAAGTGTGTATGGTGGTGATTATCGCACGAAACCGTACAATTTACTTCTTTATCGGATGTAGAAGCAATGTATTCGAGCTCCGCCACACAAGATTGCCCTTGCTGCCCTTTATCTGGCGCGTCATTGTGGCTGGTATGCTTATCGTTTACAGCATTATCCTGTTCACAATGTTCCATTATCACACAGGCGATACCATGATGATGATGGTGCGGTACAAAAGTAAGCAACAACAACAGCATCGTTGATAGAGAAATGAATGATATGGATAAATTCTTTTTCAAACTATTTTCAACCTTTAACTATGCAAAGATACAATTAAGATTCTGCAACTAAGTTGCAATTTTACTACATTTTCCGCAAAAACCTTTAATAACCAGATTCACACCCTCAATTTCAACATCCGTTGGCAAATCGAATTGTGGGATATGGATGTTATTAAGACAAAATGCTTTTTTACAATAATTACAATAAAAGTGTGCATGCAATTCGTCTAAGCTGCAATTACATTCAGTATTGCATACAGCATATTTTACAGATCCCGAACCATCATCAAAACTATGTATTAATTGTTGATGACGAAATAGATGAATGGTACGCGAAATAGTAGATTTATCAACGCTTATTAATTCATTTTCCAAATCAGCCAAGGTAAACGCCCAATCAAAGTTTAACATTGCTTTTAAAACCAGCACACGATTGGAGGTAGGTTTAATATTCCTGTTTTCAAGAATTTTCAATATTTTATCATTCATTTATTTCTTGATGTATTTCAATGATTAAACTTTGAAGCTTTTGCTTAACTTTGTTTCAAATTCAGAAAGAACATCCTTACAAATATCTATATATTCGTTAATATGGAGGTTCGGCATATAGAAATAGTCGCGCTCAAAATTACAATTTTACGAACACAATAATTACATTATGAAAAGAATATTATTACTTTTTCTTGCCACATTCTTGATATTCAACAATATATCTTCGGAAATATCTGATAGTAGGAATATACTAGGGAATCAACAATCAGATAAAATAAAAGAAGTAGAAAAACATATTAAGAACTTCTATGTCGCCTATTGTACTTGGATGGATAGAGGTATAGATAAAACTACAGGAGATAAACTTGTTACACAATATTTGACGAATAAATTGATTGACAAAAAGAAAAGAGTTGCTCAAACAAATGGTTATGATTTGGTTATTTATGCTCAAGATTTTGATCAAACAGGAGTAAAATCATTGGCTGTAAAACACATTGAAGGTGACTGGTATGCTGTATCTTACTATAATTCATATGATCAACATTGTGTAATTATCCCTTTAAAAATAGCAATACTTAACGATATCATTAAAATTGATGATATTGTAGAATTAGAATAACTTATGTACCAGGCAGAATTGATTTTCTGCCTGGTATTGGGGCAATCCAGCTAACTGCTTGGCTTTTCTATACTAATTAAAAAAATATACTTGCCTAATCTTTATTGCTTTACCTTCGTAGCCTGAGGTGAAGCGGATTCTTGATAGAAATCGTTCTGCAGCTTGTGGGTAATTTTGTCAGCTTTAACGGCTTTAATCACTTCCGAAAGCTGTTTACAACGCTGATCAAAGATCACCTTTCCTAATTCTGCATCCGCATCTTTAGCATCTCCCGCATAATGATTGGGGTATTTCGCATACCACCAGATAGCTGTATAGGCATTGGGTAATTGTAATCGATTCTGGTCGACACCCGACTGACTGGTAGCCTGCTCTTTTTTTACCAGATCTGGTTTAATTAGCATCATTACACTCGATTCTTCTTCATCTGCATGTCCTCCGGTAGTACTTTTACGCATAGAAGTTATTTTAGTTCTGGTTGCGGCATCAACCGAAGGGGTGAAAAGGTAGACTGCATAGTCCTTTGCTTCTGCTAGCTGAGACTGACAGAAATATTGAAGAAAGTTTGTATTACCACCGTGACCATTTACAAGGAGTATCTTCTTAATACCATTTCTGGCTATCTCTTTACAGGTTTCATCAAGCATCTTGTAAAGCAGTTCCGGACTATAGGCAATGGTTCCGGATTGTTGCTTGGCTTCAAATATTTGTCCGGCAAAATAAAAAGGATAAACGATGCAGTATTCCGTAGATGCCGACTTTAAGCTTATAGCTCTTGCTGTAAACACATCGGTTCCCAAAGGTAGATGCGGACCATGTTTCTCGATTACTCCCATCGGAATTATACAAACACCTTCGGATTTCTGAGTTGCCTTTACAAAATCTGGTGAAGTAAGTTCTTCCCAGGCAGCCGGCAAATCCTGTCCACTTGCAGACAGCGCAAGAAACAAGCCGGATAAAATAACAAACAGTCGTTTCATAATAAGTTGGATTTGATTTAATTAGGTTTAAAAAAGTAAAGTTACTTATTAAATACATAAATAGCATTTATTTTTAAATAATTATTCACCTCTTGGACATTCCCGAATGTAATATAGATTAACAAACAATTAAGAAATTCACAAAATCATTTTATCTACATTTTTCCACATTACCTGAATCCCATGGGTTTAGTCTGTTTTCGTAAATAGATTCGAATTGTTGACATGCAAATTACCGGGCTATAATCGGTCTACACGACCCCGTTTTTCTACGACCGGGCTACATATTTTTCGTGTAAGACACCATAAATGAAAATGTAAGTGATTGGGATTGAACTAAATAGAAAAAGCCCCACTCCTGAAAATGGGGCTTTTGAGGTTCCTGGCGGATTCGAACCGCCGTAAACGGTTTTGCAGACCGGTGCCTAGCCACTCGGCCAAGGAACCATTCATTGCAAATGGTGGATCATTACATTATTGCAAGTCTCTCCCGAATTGCGAGTGCAAAGTAAGGCAATCTTTTTGAATCTTGCAAGAGTTCGGTCAACTTTTGTTAAGAAAATATTTTATTGCACATGTTGGCAAAAATGATTTACTTTGTTTTTTATTACAGAGAATACAGAATGAAATATATTCAGACAGAAATAGCAGGGTTGTGGATTATTGAGCCAAAAGTTCTTTCCGATTCGAGAGGTTACTTTATGGAATCGTTTAAACAGGAGGTTTTTAATCAGAATGTGGGGAAGGTAGACTTTATTCAGGAAAATGAATCAGGCTCTTCCCGTGGTGTGTTGCGTGGTTTGCATTATCAGCTGGCTCCTTACTCGCAGGCCAAACTGGTGCGGGTGATTGAGGGCACGGTACTTGATGTGGCGGTGGACTTACGGAAAGGGTCGCCCACTTTCGGAAAGTATATGGCTGTAGAGCTATCCGGACAAAACAAACGCCAGTTCTATATTCCGCAGGGGTTTGCCCACGGCTTTCATGTTCTTAGCGAAAGGGCTGTTTTTACCTATAAAGTGGATAATCCGTATATGCCGTCGCACGAACGTAGTCTGCGTTTTGATGATCCGCAGATTGGGATTGACTGGCAGATTACAGATCCGGAAAATGTTATCCTCTCTGAAAAAGATAAAACTGCACCGCTGCTGGCGGAAGCCGACATTAATTATATTTACTAATATACATCAACGATAAACAATGAAAACTTACCTCGTTACCGGTGCTGCCGGTTTTATTGGAGCTAACTATGTTAAGTATATGCTTGCAACCTATACCGATTGCAAGATTGTAGTGCTGGATTTACTTACCTACGCAGGAAACCTGGGTACGATTGCCGGAGATATTGATGGGGATCGTTGCGAATTTGTGAAAGGGGATATCTGCGACAAAGAATTGGCCGATAGCTTGTTTGACAAATATAAGTTTGATTACGTAGTGAATTTCGCCGCAGAGAGTCACGTAGACCGTAGCATCGAAAATCCGCAGCTTTTCCTGAAGGTAAATATTCTGGGAACTCAGAATCTGCTGGATGCAGCACGCCGTGCCTGGGTTACAGGCAAGGACGAACAGGGTTATCCTACCTGGCGTGAAGGGGTGAGATTCCATCAGGTGTCTACCGACGAGGTGTATGGCAGTTTGGGTGCCGAAGGGTATTTCCATGAAACTACGCCTCTGGATCCCCGCAGTCCGTATAGTGCTTCTAAAACGAGTGCCGACCTGTTTGTAAAGGCTTATTTCGAAACGTTCAAAATGCCGGTGAGCATCACCCGCTGTTCAAATAACTACGGTCCTTATCATTTCCCCGAAAAATTGATTCCGCTCATTATAAAGAACATTCTGGAAGGCAAGTCTCTTCCGGTATATGGAGATGGTACCAATGTACGCGACTGGTTGTATGTAGAAGATCATTGCAAGGCGATTGATGCAGTTGTTCGCAAAGGTCGTGTGGGTGAAGTATATAATGTAGGCGGACATAACGAGAAGCAGAACATAGAAATTGTAAAGCTTACCATTGATACGATTCGCCAACTGATGACTGAGGAGCCTCGCTACCGTAAGGTGCTTAAGAAACAGGAGTTGGATGCAAACGGCGAAATCTCGGTAAGCTGGATAAACTACGACCTGATTACCTTTGTAAAAGATCGTTTGGGGCATGACCAGCGTTATGCCATCGATCCTACTAAAATAAGCACCGAACTGGGTTGGTTGCCTGAAACTTCCTTCGAAGTTGGCATTGTAAAGACGATCCGCTGGTATCTTGAAAATCAGTCGTGGGTTGAAGAAATTACCGGCGGCGATTACCTGAAGTACTACGAACAGATGTACCACAATCGCTGATAACGATTCATCGGCTCTGGATATAGGTACACCCCCTATATCCTACCCTATAGTACCACCGTTAGAAAACATGTGCGCATTTGTTGCTTGTTTTTTAACGGTGAGTTGTTTTGATAAGTAAATTTAAAATCCCAATTTTGTGAGCATGAATCAACCGTTGGCAGAACGTATGCGACCCAGAACGTTGGACGACTATGTGGGACAAAAACACTTGGTTGGACAAGGTGCGGTATTGCGTAAAATGATTGAATCCGGACGTATTCCGTCATTTATTCTTTGGGGTCCGCCGGGTGTGGGGAAAACAACCCTGGCTCAGATTATCGCTTCGCGCCTGGAAGCTCCTTTTTATACGTTAAGTGCCATCAGTTCTGGTGTAAAGGATGTACGCGAAGTAATCGACAAGGCTAAAAGCAACCGGTTTTTCAATACGGTATCGCCCATTCTGTTTATCGACGAGATTCACAGATTCAGCAAGTCTCAGCAGGATTCGCTGCTTCACGCGGTAGAAACCGGTGTGGTTACCCTGATAGGTGCAACTACCGAAAATCCCTCCTTCGAAGTGATTCGTCCCCTGCTCTCGCGCTGCCAAGTCTATGTGCTCAAGTCGTTGGATAAGGAAGATCTCCTTTCTCTGATGCACAAGGCAATCACAGAGGATATACTATTGAAAGAGAAGAAATTTGATATAAAGGAGACGGATGCCTTACTTCGTTTTTCCGGAGGAGACGCCCGCAAACTACTTAATATAATAGATTTGCTGGTTTCGGCCAATGAGGATGAAGTGGTTGAGGTGACCGACGAGGCTGTGGTTGAACGGCTGCAGGAAAATCCGGCGGCGTACGACAAAGGCGGCGAAATGCATTACGATATTATTTCAGCATTTATTAAGTCGATCCGGGGTAGCGACCCCGATGCTGCCATTTACTGGCTTGCCCGCATGGTGGCCGGTGGCGAAGATCCTGAATTTATTGCCCGCCGGTTGGTTATATCGGCTGCGGAAGACATCGGACTGGCAAACCCAAATGCCTTATTGCTGGCAAATGCATGTTTTGATGCACTTAAGAAGATAGGATGGCCCGAAGGACGGATCATTCTGGCCGAAACAACAGTCTACCTTGCCTGCAGTGCAAAAAGCAATTCGGCCTACCTGGCCATAGACGAGGCCCTGGCTCTTGTAAATCGTACGGGCAACCTGCCTGTACCCCTTCATCTGCGCAATGCCCCCACCAAGCTGATGTCCGAATTGAATTACGGGAAAGAGTACAAATATGCCCACGATTACGAAGGTCACTTCGTAAAACAGGCCTATCTTCCCCACGAAGTAGAGAACGAAAGGCTTTGGATTGGCCAGTCAAATGCGTCGGAAAGCAAACTTATCCAATATATGAAAAGCTTATGGGGAGACAGGTTTTAGTATTATTCTGTTACCTTTTCCACGGGTTTTACTTGAGTATTGTTACAATAAAACGCATTTTGAAGAACAATTTTCATAAATTTAGATGGTTGATTTCAAAAAAAGCAGTACTTTCGCGGCTCTAAATAACGAAGAATGTTACTTTCTATAAAATAATATTAAAAAACAATGGTATGAAAAAGCACAATTTTTATGCTGGTCCCTCTATTCTGAGCGAGTACACAATCAAGAACACAGCCGCAGCTGTCGAAAATTTCGCCGGCACCGGGTTATCGATTCTTGAAGTCTCGCATAGAAGCAAAGAGTTTGTGGCCGTAAGCGACGAAGCACGTGCACTTATTAAAGAATTGTTAGATGTTCCGGCTGGCTACGAAGTTGTATTCCTGGGCGGCGGGGCAAGTTTACAGTTCTGTATGGTACCGTTTAACTTGTTAAACAAAAAAGCGTCTTATTTAGACACTGGCACCTGGGCATCAAATGCGATCAAAGAGGCTAAATTCTTTGGCAACGTAGAAGTTGTCGCCTCCTCGAAGGATTCAAATTACTCTTTTATTCCCAAAAACTTCACAGTTTCGCCGGATTCCGATTATTTTCACTTTACTACAAACAATACGATCTTTGGTACAGAGATGCGTTATGACCCGGAAGTTGGCTGTCCGCTGGTTGCAGACATGTCGTCAGACATATTCTCCCGTCCCATCGACGTTTCAAAATACGATGTCATTTATGCAGGCGCTCAGAAAAATCTGGCTCCGGCAGGTGTTACGTTGGCAATTGTTCGCGAAGGTGCCCTGGGCAATGTAGAGCGTCCGATTCCAACCATGCTTGATTACCGTACACATATCAAAAAAGAATCTATGTTTAACACTCCTCCTGTATTGCCTATTTTTGCAGCTTTGCAAACATTGAGATGGTATAAGGAATTGGGTGGTGTGGCTGCGCTCGAAAAGATTAATCTTGAGAAAGCAGCTATTCTTTATGATGAGATAGATCGTAACAAACTTTTCAAAGGAACTGCAGCTGTTGAAGACCGCTCGATCATGAACGTTTGTTTTGTTATGAATGAAGAATACCAGGAACTGGAAGCTGAGTTCAACTCGTTTGCTTCAGCTGCCGGTATGGTAGGTATTAAAGGTCACCGTTCGGTTGGAGGTTTCAGAGCATCTATCTATAATGCAATGCCAAAAAGCAGTGTAGAGGCTTTGGTTGCCACAATGAAGGAATTTGAAAAACTTCACTAAGATGACAAAAGTATTAATTGCAACAGATAAACCTTTTGCAGCAGTAGCTGTACAAGGAATCCGTGAAATCATGGAGGCTGCCGGTTTTGAACTGGCACTCCTTGAAAAGTATACGGAAAAAGCACAGCTGCTTGATGCTGTGAAGGATGTAGACGCGATCATTATCCGAAGCGACATTATTGATGCCGAGGTACTTGAAGCGGCCAAAAATCTAAAGATCGTGGTACGCGCTGGTGCGGGATACGACAACGTAGACCTGGATGCCGCCACGGCTCACAATGTGTGTGTAATGAACACTCCGGGACAAAATGCCAACGCTGTAGCTGAACTTGTTTTCGGTATGTTGGTATATTCTATTCGTAACCATTTCAATGGAACATCGGGTACCGAGCTGCTTACCAAGAAATTAGGTATTCTGGCTTATGGTAACGTGGGCCGCAACGTTGCACGTATCGCTAAAGGTTTCGGTATGAAGGTATATGCTTACGATGCTTTCTGTCCGGCTGCCATCATCGAGAACGACGGAGTAAAGGCTCTTGGTTCTACCGAAGAGTTGTTTGAAAAATGCCAGGTGGTTTCTTTGCATATTCCGGCTACTCCCGAAACAAAGAATTCGATCAACTTCGATCTGATGTCTAAAATGCCCAAGGGAGCTACTATTGTCAACACGGCTCGTAAAGAGGTGGTTGACGAGGCTGGATTGGTTAAGATGTTTGAAGAGCGTCCGGATTTTGTTTACCTCACCGATATCAAGCCATCCAACGACGCCGAATTGGCCGAAAAATACGGTGCACGCTATTTCGGAACTCCGAAAAAGATGGGTGCCCAGACTGCCGAGGCCAATATCAATGCTGGTATTGCAGCAGCTAAGCAGATTGTTGAATTCATTGCAAACGGAGTTCGCAAGTATCAGGTAAATAAATAAAAAAGATAACCATGGCAATTATTAAACCGTTTAAGGGAATTAGACCCCCGCAGGCTTTAATTGAGCAAGTGGCTTCACGCCCTTACGACGTACTGAATTCTGAAGAGGCCCGCAAAGAGGCTGAAGGGAACGAGAAATCGTTGTATCACATCATCAAACCGGAGATCGATTTTCCGGTGGGTACTGATGAGCACGATGAAGCTGTTTATCAAAAAGCAGCAGAGAATTTTGCCAAGTTCCAAAAAAACGGATGGTTGGTACAAGACGAAAAAGAACAGTATTATGTATATGCGCAAACTATGAACGGCCGTACCCAGTACGGACTGGTGGTTTGTGCTTATGTGGACGACTACATGAAGGGTAACATCAAAAAGCATGAGCTTACCCGTCGCGACAAGGAAGAAGACCGCATGAAGCATGTACGTATAAACAATGCTAACATAGAACCTGTGTTTTTCGCTTATCCCGACAATGCCGAACTGGATGCACTGGTAAAGAAATATACGGCTCAGACGCCGGTTTATGATTTTGTTGCTGCACACGACGGATTTGGTCACCAGTTCTGGATTATCGACAACGAGGCTGATATGGCCCGTATCACGGAACTGTTTGCCGCTATGCCTTCGCTGTACATTGCCGACGGTCATCACCGTTCGGCCGCGGCCGCATTGGTAGGTGCCGAAAAAGCTCAACAAAATCCAAATCATACAGGTAAGGAAGAGTACAACTATTTTATGGCTGTATGTTTCCCCGCTGATCAGCTTACTATCATCGACTACAACCGTGTGGTTAAAGATCTGAACGGTCTGACCGACGAAGAGTTTCTTGCAAAAGTTGCCGAAAACTTTGTAGTGGAAGAAAAAGGAGAGGCTATTTACAAGCCCGGCCAGCTTCACAACTTCGCATTGTATCTGTCTGGTAAATGGTACTCACTTACGGCAAAACAGGGAACTTACAACGATAACGATCCCATCGGTGTACTGGATGTAACCATCTCTTCCAATCTTATTTTGGATGAAATTCTTGGTATCAAGGATCTCCGGTCCGACAAGCGTATCGATTTTGTAGGCGGTATTCGTGGTTTAGGTGAATTGAAGCAACGGGTGGACAGTGGCGAAATGCGTGTGGCTCTGGCATTGTATCCCGTATCAATGAAGCAATTGATCGACATTGCCGACACCGGCAACATCATGCCTCCTAAAACAACCTGGTTCGAGCCTAAGCTCCGTTCGGGTCTGGTGATTCATTCACTCGATTAAGGAATAAGATTTATATCGGGTACGGAAGCTGCCCTAAACGCTTCCCGCAAACATAAACAAATTTAAGGTCGTGCGATAGGTCATTTTTGACCTTCGCACGACCTTTTCGTTCCGGCTTTGGCTATATTTCCAGGCTTTTCTTCAAAATAAATCAAATTTATCACTCAAATTCTAAACAAACTATTTGGAACCATAGCCAAAAAAGGTATCTTTGGCGCGAAGAATTAACCGTCTAAATATTCTAATATAAAATTGTTATGGAACGAACACTTGTTATTCTAAAACCTTGTACTATACAGCGAGGTTTGATTGGAGAAATCATCTCACGATTTGAAAAAAAAGGATTAAGACTTGTAGGCGCGAAAATGATTTGGCTTACAGATGAGATTCTTAAAGAACACTATGCACATTTACTTGATAAGCCGTTTTTTGGTAGAATCAAAGATGCTATGGAAGTTTGTCCTGTTATTGTTTGTTGCTGGGAAGGCGTGGATGCTGTTCAGGTTGTAAGAACTATATCCGGACCTACAAACGGGCGAATCGCTCAACCGGGAACCATCAGAGGAGATTATAGCATGAGTATACAGGAAAACATGGTTCACGCATCCGACTCTATCGAAACAGCAAAAATCGAATTGAATCGTTTCTTTGATCCTTCAGAGATATTTGATTACAAACGTCTTTGCTTTTCAAGCCTTTATGCGATTGATGAGGTTTGATTTTATCAAACGAAAACAACCGGGAAAGAAATAAAAGCTTTCTAACTCCGGTTGCTATCTCATGCAATTCATCCTGTTCTCACGAATTGGATGATCATTCTCTTTACTAATCTTAAAAATCTAATACCATGAAAAACACTATACTGTATATTTATAACATACGGGTGTACGGAATAGTTTAATTGTTTTTCATGTTTTAAGTTGGATTATTTAAGGATAGCAGCTACTTTTGTGTGCTGTTTTAGTAATAAACAATCCATAAAAAAATTGAATATGCATAATTGGTTTGAGTGTAAGGTAACTTACGAGAAGATGATGGAAAACGGGATGCAGAAGAAAGTAACGGAACCTTACTTGGTTGATGCCTTGTCGTTTACAGAAGCCGAAGCTCGGATTATCGAAGAGATCCAGCCCTATATTACAGGCGATTTCACTGTAGCTGATATCAAGCGCGCCAAGATTTCGGAGCTTTTCTTCAATGAGGCCGGCGACCGCTTCTTTAAGTTTAAGGTTTACTTCATCACGCTTGACGAAAAGAGTGGCGCAGAGAAGAAGACTGCTGTCAATATGCTTGCACAGGCTTGTACCCTGAAAGAGGCTATTGCGGTTCTGGAAGAGGGCATGAAGAGCACTATGGCTGATTATTCCATCGGATCTGTTGCCGAAACCATGCTGATGGATGTATTTCCTTTTGCTGTTGACGATACAAAAGAGGCTCGTTAACCGACATGAGCATATCGTCTAACATAAAACAGTTACAAGCGTCTATCCCTGAAGGGGTAACGCTTGTTGCTGTTTCAAAGTTTCATCCTGTGGAAGCTTTGCAGGAAGCCTATGCTGCCGGTCAGCGTGTTTTTGGAGAAAACAAAGCACAGGAACTGCTTTTAAAACAGGAAGTGATGCCAAAAGACATTCAGTGGCACTTTATAGGGCATCTGCAAAGTAATAAAGTAAAAACAATTGCTCCGTTTATTCATACGATCCACAGTATTGATTCTGCTAAATTATTACAGGAGGTGGACAAGCAGGCTGCCAGGTTTAACCGCACCATACGCGTTTTACTACAGATTTACATCGCACGGGAAGATACTAAATTCGGACTTAGCTTTGAAGAGTGCATCGAATTACTGGAAAGTGGCCTTATTGCCGACTGTAAGCATGTAGAGGTTTGCGGATTGATGGGCATGGCCACCAATACCGACAACGAAACTCAAATCTGTGATGAATTTGCCAAACTGAATACGTTCTTTAAAACAGTAAAAGCATCATACTTTTCAACCCAGGATTCCTTCCGGGAAATTTCAATGGGAATGAGCCACGATTATAAGCTTGCCATTGCGGAAGGGAGCACAATGATACGCGTTGGAAGCAGTATTTTTGGGGAACGCTCTTACTAGTTTTAACCTTATTAAATAGCTTGCCTGTTTTTTGGTTAGGATTAATGGTTATCTTTGTAAACTTGAACTAAAATAAATCGGGATCATGATTGACTTGAAAACTGAATATGCCGGATTAAAACTTCGTAATCCGCTAATAGCCGGAAGCTCCGGCCTGACAAACAATCCGGAAAGAAATAAAGAATTTGAAAAGGCTGGTGTAGGCGCCATTGTGTTGAAATCACTCTTTGAAGAGCAAATTGAGATGCAGTCGTCCAACCTTTTAAAGGATTCCGACTATCCGGAAGCATCAGACTATGTACAGGAATATGTAAAGGTGAATCAGGTAAACGAATACCTCGAACTTATCAAAAAAACAAAAGCATTGTGTACAATTCCAATTATTGCCAGCATCAATTGCTATAAAGCCGATAACTGGATTGACTTTGCCCGTCAGATTGAACTTGCCGGAGCCGACGCTCTGGAGCTAAACGTTTTTTACCTGGAAACATCCCTCACCCACGATTATTATAAGATGCAGACGACGTATGTCAACATTATACGTAAGGTAAAGGAGACAGTTCGTATTCCGATCATTATCAAAATAGGAAAGAACTTTGCCAACATACCTGCACTTGTAAACACCTTGAAGGTTAATGGTGCTGATGCTGTGGTGTTGTTTAACCGCTACTACCAGCCGGATATAGACATCAATACGATGCAGATTGTTTCGGGCAATGTATTCAGTAACCATTCGGACCTGAGTGATACCTTGCGGTGGACTGGTATCGTAAGCGGACAAATCCCGGGAATTAATATTGCCGCCTCAACCGGTGTGCACGATTGGGAAGATGTGATTAAGTGCTTACTTGCAGGAGCATCCACTGTACAGCTAACCAGTGCTTTGTATACGCACGGATCCGAAATTATCTCGCAGATCCTTACCTGCATTGAGGAATGGATGCATCAGTCGCGCATTAAAACCATCGAAGAATTCCGTGGTAAATTAAATTATAAAAATATTAGTGATCCGTCTCGCTACGAACGTGCTCAGTTTATGAAGTACTTTTCAAACCGCGATTAATACGGATTAATCCATAAAAAGGGCAGTTCAACTAAATGAACTGCCCTTTTTTATATATAGCTAACAATTATTTGAAATATTTTCCACTAAAAATTATTACATTAAAGAATATATGTTTATCTTTGCAACGAATTAATAGGAATAGTATGGAACCAATTTGTGTAATTAAAGATATATATAAGACCTTGTACCAGTTCGAAAAGGATTTTCTGGATGCGTACGAACTTACAATCAATGAGGCAATGCTGCTTTGTTGCCTGAAAGACGGCGAATGTAAGTCGGCCGGACTGATATGCGACTTTATCGGATTGTCTAATTCGAGGGTATCTAAAATTATCACTTCGGTTGAAGACAAAGGTTTAATAAACAGAACTATATGCAAAGAAGACAAACGTCAGATGATATTTGAATTGTCTGAAACCGGCAAAACTAAAGTAGCTCAGATGATGACAGCCGAACTTCAGATTGAAAGTCTGTTTGAAAAGCTTACAGAATGTATGAAAAGGGATTAATTCCCTTTTTTTACCCATTTATTTTCCATTACAAACTATTAGCATTACAAATTATAAATATATGAAGTATCTTATTATCGGAGGTGTAGCCGGAGGGGCTACGGTAGCAGCCCGTTTGCGAAGAATGGATGAACAGGCTGAGATCATTCTTTTTGAACGCGGAGCCTATGTTTCGTATGCAAACTGCGGACTCCCCTACTATATTGGTGATACCATTACCCAGCGCGACAATCTTTTCGTTCAGACAGCTCAGGGATTTACAGCTCGCTTTAATATCGACATCCGTACAAAACAAGAGGTTGTTGCCATTCAGCCCCAAGGCAAAACGGTGTTGGTAAAGAATCTGGTAACAAACGAAACTTATTCTGAAGTATACGACAAGCTGGTACTATCGCCGGGGGCCGAGCCCATTCGTCCGCGAGTTGACGGAATATCCGGTAACCGTATCTTTACACTACGAAATGTGCCGGACACCGATACGATTAAAGGATATATAAACACAATTAAACCCAAAAGGGCCTTGGTGATTGGGGGTGGTTTTATAGGTTTGGAAATGGCCGAGAACCTTCATGAACTGGGTATCGAAGTAGGTGTTATTGAGATGGCCAACCAGGTTATGGCTCCGCTGGATTATTCGATGGCCGCCATCGTTCATCATCATATGGTTGAAAACAACGTATCCTTATATCTTGGTGATGGCGTTGCAAGCTTCAAAGAAACAGAAAACGGGGTTGCCGTAGTATTGGCCAGCGGCAAAGAGCTGGAAACAGATATGGTGATACTAAGTATCGGGGTTCGTCCGGAAACTCTTCTTGCCAAGGAGGCAGGTCTTGCTCTTGGTAAACTGGGAGGAATTGAAGTGAATGAATATATGCAGACTTCAGATCCGGATATTTATGCATTGGGTGATGCCGTTGAGGTAACTCATCTTGTTACCGGTAGTAAAGCATTGATTCCGCTGGCAGGTCCTGCAAATAAACAGGGACGTATCGTTGCCGACAACATCGTTTATGGAAATAAGAAGGTATACGAAGGTTCAATCGGCACATCCATTGCGAAGATATTTCATCTTACTGTCGCTGCAGCCGGAGCCAACAGTAAATTACTAGCCAAAGAGGGTATTCCTTACCATGAATCGTTTACCCACAGCGGATCGCATGCTGGCTATTATCCGGGTGCCCTTTCTTTATCCATCAAGATATTATTTGCTCCAAAGACAGGCAAACTTCTGGGTGCGCAGGTGGTAGGTTTTGATGGAGTTGACAAACGTATCGAGATGTTGGCTCAGGTTATCCGTAACAATGGTACTGTATACGATTTAATGGAGTTGGAACATGCCTATGCTCCTCCCTACTCGTCGGCTAAAGATCCGGTTAATATGGCTGGTTTTGTAGCAGAAAATATCCTTACCGGTAAAGTAAAGACGGCTCAGTGGAGAGACATAGAGGGTCTATCGAAAGAGGCTCTTATCGTAGACGTACGTACACGGGAGGAATTTGCATTGGGTTCCATACCCGGATCTGTGAATATTCCGGTGGATGAACTACGCAGCCGTCTTCCAGAGCTTCCGCTGGATAAAGACATAGTGGTTACTTGTGCTGTTGGATTACGTGGTTATGTTGCTTACCGTATTCTGGTTCAGAATGGATACGAAAGGGTAAGAAACTTATCCGGTGGATACAAAACATGGTCGTTGGCCCGTATCGAACCGAATATAAATCAGCACATCACCTCAAAGCCGGCTAACGAAGACGGTACAGAAGAGGTTGTTATTCCGGCTCTGAAGGAAATAAAAGAGTTGAAAATGATTGATGCCTGCGGGTTACAATGTCCGGGACCGGTTATGCAGCTAAAAAAGAACTATGGAGAAATAGGTTTGGGCGAGCAATTACACATTACCGCAACCGATCCTGGCTTTGCCAAGGATGTGGTGGCGTGGTGCAAAATTACCGGAGCCAACTTACTGTCGGTCGAAAACAAGGCCGGTGTTATTCACGCAACGATTGAAAAAACAGAATCTCAAAATCAGAATAAAATGATAAGTAACGGAGATAATAAAACCTTCATCGTGTTCAGCGATGATTTAGATAAAGCACTCGCCTCATTTGTAATTGCCAACGGGGCAGCCTCTACTGGAAAGAAAGTGAGTATGTTCTTTACTTTCTGGGGACTAAACGTAATCAAGAAACGTGAAAAACCTTCGGTAGCAAAAGATATTTTTGGCAAGATGTTCGGCATGATGTTGCCTTCGCACAGCGGTAAGCTGAAACTATCCAAATTAAATATGGGTGGAGCCGGTAGCTGGATGATGCGCCTGATCATGAAAAACAAAAAGATATCCAGTCTGGAAGAATTGATGCAACAGGCCGTTGACAATGGAGTGGAGATGATTGCCTGTACCATGAGTATGGATGTGATGGGCGTAAAAGAGGAAGAACTATTGGACAACGTTGTTTACGGAGGGGTGGCTTCTTATCTGGAACGTGCAGAAGAATCGAATGTGAATCTCTTTATCTAGTAATTACCAGCATAGTTGTAATAAAAGGAAAAGGGTTGTCCGCTGCGGACAACCCTTTATTATTTTGCATACTTCAAAGAAGCTTATTTAATCATATCGAAACCTGTGTAAGGTACCAATGCTTTTGGTATACGGATACCCTCGGGAGTCTGGTTGTTTTCCAACAATGCCGCAACGATACGTGGTAAAGCAAGGGCACTACCGTTCAACGTGTGACAAAGCTGCGTCTTCTTGCTGGCATCGCGGTAACGACATTTCAGTCGGTTTGCCTGATAGCTCTCAAAGTTGGATACGGAACTCACTTCCAACCAACGTTCTTGTGCTGCAGAATATACCTCGAAGTCGAACGTGATGGCCGATGTGAAACTCATATCGCCTCCACATAAGCGCAAAATACGCCAGGGGAGTTCCAGTTTTTCTACCAACGATTGTACGTAATCTACCATTTCCTTCAATGATTCATAAGAATGCTCGGGAGTATCGATGCGAACAATCTCTACCTTGTCGAACTGATGCAGACGGTTCAATCCGCGAACATCCTTGCCGTATGAGCCTGCTTCGCGACGGAAACAAGCCGAATAGGCTGTGTTCTTGATAGGTAATTCAGATTCGTTCAATATCACATCACGGTAAATATTGGTTACCGGAACTTCGGCTGTTGGTATCAGGTACAGATCGTCAAGCGTAGCGTGGTACATCTGTCCCTCTTTATCGGGAAGCTGACCGGTACCATAACCCGAGTCGGCATTTACTACATAAGGAGGTTGTATCTCCAAATAGCCGGCTTCGCGCGCATTATCCAAAAAGAAATTAATGAGCGCACGCTGCAAACGGCAACCATATCCTTTATATACAGGGAAACCTGCACCGGTTATCTTAACACCCAATTCGAAATCGATCAGGTCGTATTTCTTACACAAATCCCAGTGAGGAACTGCACCTTCGTGTAATTGAGGAACTACTCCGCCACTCTTTTCGCATAGATTATCTTCCGCTGCACGACCTTCGGGTACTGAATCGTGAGGCAAGTTGGGAACCAGTACCAACAGATTGTTCATCTCCTGCTCTGCTGCGGTTTTAGCGGCATCCAGCTCTTTGTTACCTTCTTTCATCTCGGCAACTTTAGCTCGGGCTTGCTCCGCCTCTTCCTTCTTTCCCTCTTTCATCAGGGCACCGATTGTTTTCGATAAGTTATTCAACGTAGCCAAATTCTCATCCAAAACCGACTGTGTAGTACGTCTTGTTTTATCTAACTCGATAATTTTACCGATAATCTCTTTCGCATCAAAATGCTTTTTGGCCAACCTGCGGATTACTTCGTCCGGGTTTTCCGTAATTACTTTAAGCGTCAACATACTTTATCTATGCTTTTTAATTGAGCTACAAAGTTAAACAAATTATAGAGAACATACTATTTAAACAACAAATGAAAAAAAACTTTATATGAACTTTACGGAAATCGATACAGCACAACAATATCAATTGGCAATGAACCAAGGGACACGTTACTTAACCCTCCCGGCAGCCACCCAGGTACGCAGATAGTAAGGTTCACTCAAGCTGCTCACCATCACCCCCCGTGAGGTGCTGGTATGAATAAATTTGCCATTTTTAAGGTAGATACCGGAGTGATTGGGACTCTTTTTCCGTCCACCTTCCGTCCGGAAGAATACGAGATCTCCTTCCTTTAGCTCATCACGGGAAATTTTCCTGCAGTCGTGTTTCAGCATATCAGCCGAAGAACGTGATAGTTGGCGACCGTACACCTGTTCGTAGAGAATAGATACAAAGCCGGAACAATCGACTCCCTGCTTATTTGATCCGCCATAACGATGAGGAACTCCCAACCATTTAGCACCTTCCGCATAAAGCATTTCATTATCGGAGGAAGTAATACGCATACCATATATCTGAGAAAGGTTATCAGAGGTTATCGGCTCCTTTTCCACTTGCTTTTTGGTTCCACAAGCTACTAGCAGTAAACAAAAGAGTAAAGGGGAGAGTTTATAGATTTGTTTAATCGGATTCATACATAGAAGGTTTAATACAAATATATGCAAAAATAATAACTTCCATACTTTGTAGAACTATATTGTTCTGCAAAATGCGGAAGTTATTGCCATATTGCATAGAGAGTTGTATCCTCTATACAGGTTTTGCTTTGCAACAAAAGAAACCGGACTATTTAAACTTAAGAGCCAGGGTTATCAGATGCGAAGTAAGATCCGTACTTCGATTGTAGTAACTATATCTTAACTCTACCACATTAAGCTTTTTAACCCCCATAAGTCCATTTGCCGAAACCATGCGAAAATTGAGTCCGAACAGGTGACTTGTAAATTTTGACAAATCGTAATCGCTGGTATAAAATTCACTGTTATCAGACAACAAATGTTCCTTGTAAGGTTTAAAATAGTCTACTCCGGATTGACTGTAAAAGCGATAAAATGGAGCAACCGAAACAAAGGGTGTAATTTTGTATGGTATTTCCAGTTCGGCGGTATGCGCCGTTAAATTCCAGCTATCGGTATAAAAACGATAAAAGCTTCGAAGAATAAATTTATCTCCCAGAAAATAGTTCGCCCTAAGTCCCACTGGTAACTTAAACCGGTTATCTGGCAACTTTTCAGAATAGGCATTATTGCCATTATCCCCAAAATACACCCGCTGATAGGCTGTACCCAGTAATCCGGTCTGATATCCGATGTCTGTAAGAATAGAAACCTGAAGCCGTTGATTTACCACTTGACTAAGACCTAAAGCCAGGTTATAGGAATTACGAGGGGCATTATCTCCTTGTTTGTATTTAAAATTGGTCTCAATATTACGGAGTTCTACCGGGAGTATCACACTCCACGTATCAAGAAAAACGGATGCCTTAGCAGAGAATTCCCTGTTTTTATCCTTCGTCGCCTTCGCAAAAAGGACATTAGCTCCAATGGATGTATAATCGAACTCCTGCGAAAAAGAGACTCCACCACCTAATGCTGTATTATTTTTTGCATTTTCTTTAAGATAGTTGAGCGAGGGAGAAATGCGTACATCTTTACTTGATGCTGATGAAATGGTTGTAGGATCAATTTTGTCGGAAGAGGCAGAGCTGTAAACATCAATACCTAATTCAACGCCAAACGTATGCTTATTATTTTTCTTATCAAACCGGCTTAATTGCAAATCGATCGAGTTGCCAAAATCGTCTAACTTTTCGCTACCGATACCTCCTGTAACAGCCGAATTATTACCATCTTGATGATAGTAACTCGTAATAAAATTAACTTCATCGATTTTTAGCTTCCGGTTACTCGTGCTATCATTCTGCGCCTTAGCAACATTCAAACACATTACCAGTGCTGCAACTGTAATTACTATTTTCTTCATACTTTGTTTCTATTACTTAATTACAACCACAACCACCGCCAGTTCTGCCACCATTACCGCCCGAGGCTCCCTCTCTATACAATAAAAAGTTGTTTTGAAATTTCTCTATCTTCTGACTTGAAAGTACCATTTCAGCATCGTTAATCCTTGATTTCTGGTATGGTTTTACGGTTGTACAGGAAGAAAGCAGAATCACACAACATGCAAACACAATGCAAACTACTTTTTTATTCATTTTATAAGTTTAATATTATTTGATACAAATAACTTATTATTATCGTCTATAAGGATACATTCGATTCCTTTAATCTGATTGATAAGATTCAACCCTTCGGCAACACCTAAAATATTTATGGGCGTTGCCATCGCATCGGCAAGTTCGGCATTGGTAGTAATAATTGTGACACTTTTTATTCCCTTGATGGGATATCCGGTTTTAGGATTGATGGTATGAGAATACAACTGATTATCAATCATCACAAATTTTTCATAATTACCGGAAGTGGCAATCGATTTGTTTGTGATATTAATCGTAGAAAAAAATGAATGTTTCAAATTCGGATTGGCAATACCGATGGTCCAGGGTGATCCATCTTCTTGATAACCCCAGGCATTTAAATCGCCCGAAGCACTTACAATCCCACTGCTTACCCCTATCCCAAGCATAACCCGTTTAGCGCAATCGGCTGCATACCCTTTGCCAATTCCACCAAATCCAATACGCATACCTTTATTTTTAAGAAAGATCGTTCTATCTTCATTGTTTAAAATGATGTTCCGGTAGTCAATCAAATGAACAGATTTCTTTGCATCTGCGGGATTGGGTAATGAGGTCATCTCTTGATTGAAATTCCAAAAATCTTTATCAAGAGAACCATAAGAAAGGTCAAAATAACCTTGGGTAAGAGCGGATATTTTTTGAGCCCTGTAAACTAAACTAAAAAACTCTTCCGGGACTTCAACTGGTTTTTTGCCGGCATTTTCATTTACCTTATTTGTTACACTATCGTCGCTGAAGGTTGTGAACAATTTCTCTATGCGCTTAACCTCATCAATAGCACATGCTATCTGGTCTTTTCCTAAACGTTCGTTTTCGCTTAATGCGATAAATTCAAACGCATTCCCCATTAACTTGGTTTGCACCTTTACCAAATTCATTCCCGGCTTATTTAATGTGCTGATTTATCTCATATATATAGTCAGAAACTGCCAACTTCTTATTGTATCCATCCCAGGTATAGAGTACATTTCCGTCAGCATTGAGCAACGCCATAAAAGGGAAAAGTCCATCCGGGTTATATTTTTCTGCAAGTTTATCATTCCACTCCTGTTGTTCTTTTGATAGTTGATTCTTTTTCTGACGTGGAAAATCGGCATTGAGTAAAATAAGTTTTTCGTTGGCAAATGATATAAACTCCTGGGTGTCATAGATTGATTTTTTCAGCATGATGCAGGGTCCGCACCAATCTGAGCCCGAAAATTTAACTAAAATCAATTTATTCTCACTCCTTGCCTGGGTCTGTGCCTCATTCAGATTTGCAACCTGTGCATTAACACTTGAAGCGATAAATATAACAAAGAATATAAAGGCAATCCTTTTAATCATAATAAAATAGTTTATAAGTACAGACAATATAATAAATTGAATGTATAACCTATTTTCCTATAATATTGTTGAATTGAAAGATGTTAATTATTTATCCTTAACATCTGCAGTTTTTCACCTTATATATCATCCCTATTGATATGGCATACAGAAGCAACATTAAAGCATAAAAAAAGCAGGATATTCAATGGATGAATACCCTGCTTTTTGTTTTTTAGCGAAAGATATGTTATGCTTCAGCTTTGATTTCTTCAACTGAAACAAATGATCTGTTATCTTTTCTCTTACGGAATTTTACAACACCGTCTACCAAAGCATACAACGTGTGGTCTTTACCAATACCAACGTTTTCACCCGGATGATGTTGTGTTCCTCTCTGACGGATAAGAATGTTACCGGCTTTAGCAACTTCACCACCAAAGATTTTAACGCCTAATCGTTTACTTTGTGATTCACGGCCGTTCTTCGAACTACCTACACCTTTTTTATGTGCCATTTTCTTTCCTTTTTAATCGTTATGCAACAATTTCTTTAACACTCACTTCAGTGAACTGCTGACGGTGACCGTTCAACTTACGGTAACCTTTTCTTCTTTTCTTGTGGAAAATCAGAACTTTGTCACCCTTTACAAGCGGAGAAAGAACTTCGCAAACAACCTTTGCTCCCTCTACAGTAGGAAGACCTACTTTTACATCACCATTGTTGTCGACCAACAAAACTTTGTCAAACTCAACAACTGCTCCACCTTCAACATTCTGAATGTGGTGAACAAACAATTTTTTGCCTTCTTCGGCTTTAAACTGCTGACCGTTAATTTCTACGATTACGTACATCTGTCTTTTAATTATACAGGTTATCTCCCGGGGGTGGATGCCTCTTCAGGCTTCGCTTATTTACCCTCTGCAGAATTCAGACTGCAAAAGTAGTACAAGTTTGTAAAACAAACAAACTTTGCCAAACTTTTTTCACTACCTTTGTACGCGTAAAACATTAAATAAGAAGCAGTATGAACTATTACGAAGTACAATTTACATATACATCTCCTATAGATACCGAAATTATAAACGATGTGCTTGCTTCCGAATTGGGTGAAATTGGCTTTGAAAGCTTTACTTCAAACGAAAACGGACTAACAGCTTATATATCAGAGAAACTTTACGATACGGAAGCTATTAAAGATAAAATTACCTCTTTTCCTCTGGGGCCTGTAACTTTCGCTTACATCGAAAAGTTTATTGTAAGCAAAAACTGGAACGAAGCATGGGAGAAGAATTACTTCCAACCCATCCGGATCGGAAATGAATGTATCATACGAGCTTCATTCCACGAAGCGGTTCCGGATATTACTCATACCATCATCATAGATCCGAAGATGGCTTTTGGGACCGGGAATCATGAAACAACCTTTCTTATGATCAGCGAGATACTCAAACTCGATCTTGAAGGCAAAGAGGTACTTGATATGGGATGCGGAACAGCAGTATTAGCCATTCTTGCCGCGAAAAAAGGGGCGTCGCGCATTGAGGCTGTAGACATCGACGAGTGGGCATATAACAATGCACTTGAGAATATTGCAACAAATCATACGCCTAACGTAAGCATTCATTTAGGGGGAGCCGAGAAAATTGCAGAACTTGGCAGATTCGATTTTGTTTTTGCCAATATAAACCGAAATATTTTATTGAACGATATGGCATCCTACAGCGCCTGCATGAAGCCGGGAAGCATCTTGTATATGAGTGGGTTTTATAGTGAAGACATTCCGGTTATAGCGGAATCTTGCACAAACAACGGATTAAAATTAGTTTCGTTCAACGAAAAAAATAATTGGGTCGCCGTACGTGTCGAAAAACAATAATCCAGAAAATTATCTATAAAAATCGCCGGGACATTGAACTAACCCGTAAAAAAAAAGGTTACAATAGTAGTAACTCTTAAAATAGACAAGTTATGAAAAGTATCGATTCAAAATTGTTATTGGGATTAGTTGTTGGCGCTGCAGTAGGTGCCGCTGTTGGTTATTTGGTAGCAACCGATAAGAAGGAACAAATACTGGATGAGCTAAACAATGTAGTTGGCAAGGTAAAAGAAGGCTTCAGTGGTGCAATGGCCAAAATCAAAGAAGCCAAAGGCGGTTGTGAAAAGGCGGTTGAAGATGTAGTTTCCGAATAAGCAATTATGGGAAAAGACGCAGAACAAATCTTCCGGAAGCTTAAAGAGGATCTATCAGCTTATGTGGAGTTGAAAGTTGAACTCCTAAAGTTAACTGCATACGAAAGGACGGGGAAATTGGTCTCCGTTCTTTCGTATGGTTTAATTTTACTGTTTCTGGCTTTCTTCGCCATTTTATTTATTTTCCTTGCCCTGGGATTCTTTTTAGGCGATATTCTGGACAATGTGGCAGGAGGTTTTGCTATCGTAGCATTACTCTATATGATATTATTTGCCATTATCATTTTCAACAAAAACAAAATTAGTGAAGCAATTGTAAATGAAATAATTTCTGTACTTACAGCAATTGAAGATAAAAAAAAGGAGTCCGACAATGAACAAACAACAGACACCGCTGGAGAAACTGATTTCTGACAAAAACCGGTTACAGGAACGTTGCCTTTTACAGGAACAAAAATTAAATGCAGACTTTACCTATATACAGGAAAATGCAGCATCACTTTTATTGTCTGGATTCTCTGCACTGGTTTTTCCTAAACAAAAGCAGGCGTCACCCAATACCGGGCAAACGGCCTATACTAAAGAAGACCAAAATATTGAGACACTTGGTCTGACTGATATATTGTCTCTGGGCAGGAGTATGATGCCGGTGGCATGGGATATTATCAAGCCGATTCTTATCTCTTGGGGAATTAAAAAAGCCGGTTCTGTTTTATCCAAAGTTCTCTTTAAGAAAAAAATGTAATCCATACCATTAATTTATGTTATAGGACATATTTTTTTATCTGAATAAGCATAAATAAACAAAAAACATCCTACCTTTGCATACGAGATAACTTCTGTAATACAAAGAATGAAATATGGAGAAACAAAGTAAAATCTGGGTGTTGTGTCTATTGATGTTAGTTGTGTTTGCGTCTTGTGCCACTCCTTGTGGCTGTTGATGATAAGTTACAATTTGCATTCGTTTTGTACATTGTTACTTTGCATATATTACAGAAATCACTAATTTTGCGTAGTTTTTTTAAAAACCCAAATAAAGATTTATAAAAATGATTAAAGTAGGTATTAACGGTTTCGGCCGTATCGGACGTTTAGTTTTCCGTGCTGCTCAATCTAAGAGCGATGTTCAAATTGTAGGTATCAACGACTTGATCGACGTAGATTACATGGTTTACATGTTGAAATACGATTCAGTTCACGGCCAGTTTGATGGTACAGTTGAAGTTAAGGATGGTAACTTGGTTGTAAACGGAAACGTAATCCGTGTTACTGCTGAAAGAAATCCGGCTGATTTGAAATGGGATGCTGTAGGTGCAGAATATGTTGTTGAATCAACTGGTCTTTTCCTTACAGAAGAAAAAGCAAACGCTCACATCCAGGCTGGTGCTAAGTATGTAGTAATGTCTGCTCCTTCAAAAGATGCTACTCCTATGTTCGTTATGGGTGTTAACAACGATACTTATGCTGGTCAGAAGATCGTTTCTAACGCTTCTTGTACAACTAACTGTTTGGCTCCTTTGGCTAAGGTTATCAACGATAAATTTGGTATCGTTGAAGGTTTGATGACTACAGTACACGCTACAACAGCTACTCAAAAGACTGTTGACGGTCCTTCTGCTAAGGACTGGAGAGGTGGTCGTGCTGCTGGTGGCAACATTATCCCTTCTTCTACAGGTGCTGCTAAGGCTGTAGGTAAAGTAATTCCTCAGTTGAACGGTAAACTTACAGGTATGGCTTTCCGTGTTCCAACTTTGGACGTTTCTGTTGTTGACTTGACAGTTCGTTTGGAAAAAGCTGCTACTTACGAAGAAATCAAAGCTGCTATCAAATCAGCTTCTGAAAACGAAATGAAGGGTATCCTTGGTTATACTGAAGATGCTGTTGTTTCTACAGACTTCACTGGCGACGCTCGTACTTCTATCTTTGATGCAGAAGCAGGTATCGCATTGAACGGAAACTTCGTTAAATTGGTTAGCTGGTATGACAATGAGTGGGGTTATTCAAACAAGGTTGTTGAATTGATCCAGCACATGGCTAAAGTAAACGCATAATCATCGTATTATATAGTTTCAAAGCCACATCCTCCGGGGTGTGGCTTTTTTTATTACCTTTGTTCCGCTATGGAAAGCTATCAATTAATTACAGTTTTAGGGCCAACCGCTTCGGGCAAAACATCATTTGCCGCAGCACTGGCTGCCCGTCTCGATTCGGAGATTATCAGTGCCGATTCGCGCCAGATTTATCGTTCGATGGATATTGGTACAGGAAAGGACCTGGCCGATTACACCATTAACGGCAAACCTGTGCCTTATCATCTGATTGACATTTGCGATCCGGGTGATAAGTACAATGTATTCGAATATCAACATGCCTTTTTCCGGGCATTCGAGGATATTCGCAATCGGGGTAAACTACCTGTCCTTTGCGGAGGTACAGGGATGTATATTGAAGCTGTGCTGAAAGGATATAAACTCCTTGATGTTCCTGCCAATCCGGTTTTGCGTGAATCATTGAAGGGGAAGTCGCTTGCCGAACTTGAACAGCTGCTTTCCTCTTACAAAACATTACATAATAAAACGGATGTAGATTCGCCTCAACGGGCTATCAGAGCTATTGAGATTGAAGAATACTACAAGACGCAGGCTCCGGATGCAACCGGATATGACCCAATCCGCAGCCTTATAGTGGGTTTGGATATTTCCCGCGAATTGAGAAGGGAAAAGATTTCCCGACGCTTACGAAGCCGACTGGATGAAGGGATGGTGGACGAGGTGAAAGGGATTCTGGCTAAGGGTGTGAAACCGGACGATCTTATTTATTATGGTCTGGAATATAAATACCTCACCCTTTATGTACTGGGAGAGCTTTCCTATACAGAAATGGTGTCGCAGCTTGAAATAGCGATTCATCAATTTGCCAAAAGACAGATGACCTGGTTCAGGGGAATGGAACGACGAGGTTTCACCATCCATTGGCTGGATGCCACCTTACCGGCCGAACAAAACATCCAGGCTGTTATAACATTGTTAAATCAATAAACTTCAAACATATGATTTCTGTAAAGGATTTAACTTCCGGCGATAATTTCTTTCTAATGGCCGGCCCTTGTGTGATTGAGGGAGAAGATATGGCCCTTCGCATTGCCGAAAGGGTAGTTACGATTACAAACAAATTAGGGATTCCCTATATCTTTAAAGGATCATACCGTAAAGCAAACCGTTCGCGTATCGATTCATTTACAGGTATTGGCGACGAAAAAGCGTTGAAAATCCTGCAAAAAGTTGGAACTACATTCGGTATTCCTACTGTAACAGATATACATGAAAGTGCAGAAGCGGCTATGGCGGCCAACTATGTAGACGTGTTGCAGATTCCGGCATTTCTTTGCAGACAGACCGATCTGCTTATTGCTGCCGCCCAAACCGGTAAAATAGTTAATATTAAGAAAGGACAATTTCTTTCGCCGGGCGCAATGTCTTTTGCGGTTCAGAAGGTGGTAGACGCCGGTAATCCTCAGGTAATGATTACCGAAAGAGGAACTACATTTGGTTATACCGACCTGGTGGTCGATTACCGGGGAATACCTCAAATGCAGGAGTTTGGATTTCCGGTCATAATGGATGTCACCCATTCATTGCAGCAACCGAATCAGACTTCGGGTGTTACCGGAGGTTTACCTCAGCTGATTGAAACCATTGCCAAAGCAGCAATAGCAGTTGGAACAGACGGCCTGTTTATAGAAACTCATCCTGAACCATCTGTTGCTAAATCCGATGGTGCCAATATGCTGCAGCTCGATCTATTGGAAGGATTGCTCACTCGTCTGGTTCGCATCCGCGAAGCCATAAAGTAAGAGACAACTGTATATACAATAAAAGGATGAAACTTATGGTTTCATCCTTTTATTGTATATAGCAAAAAGAGTTCGAAAGGATTCATTTCTTACCCTTCTTTACTTCAGTCACGGTTTCTTTCTTTTTAAATTTATCCAATTCTTTTTTTAGTGATTCAATCTCCAATCCCTGATTCTTAATAGTTGTAAGCAAAGAATTAAGCTCTTCGTTTTCTATAGATGTTGGATATTGGGCTTCAACCCGTAAAATAAAGTCGGATAAAACATTCATGTAGTTATTGAAAGCCTCGTATGGATTATCGTACGGACTAAATGCACCGCCTCCCATATGTTTGGTGCTCATATAGTAAAAATGGTCGCTGCTCTGCAGATAATTCCAGTCTTGCCTGATGCGCCGGTCTTCACACAAACGAACACGTTCAACAATTTCTTTCAGCTTGGTAAAAGCTTCTTGTTGCAGCAGGTTACCCAGCCATGCACTGCAGTCGCGCTCCTCGTCAACCCACGACATTGGGTAAGGAACCGAAATCGAATCTACCGGTTTAAGGAGATTGAATGCTTCCGACGGTAAAATAAATCCGATTTCTTTTTCGGCAGCAAAACGAGGCAATGCCTTAAAGAAATCAAAAATTCCGGATTCAGCGGGATGGTATGATCCGAGAACCTCGTAATTCATAAATAAATTTATTATTTGTTGTTCGGGTGGAGTCTCTGCAATCCATGAAATAAACTTATCGGCTGTCAGCGGATATTCATTCCAGGCATAGTTATTGAATCGGTCGGAGATATCTTCACTAAACCGGTCATTCTTGAGTAATAACTTTAGCAACGGCTGTACCTTGGATGTGTATAGATAATTTGGACTTTTCCATCCTAATACGTGCTTGGCTCCTTCGGTGATCATTCCTTTAAATCCAGCCTTGTAAACCCATTCGGATATTGTATCCGAATAAATCAGTTCGGTATTACGAAATACTTTAGGAGTTACACCAAACAATGAATGTATCTTTTCTTTATGCATCCGTATCTGGTCCTTAAATTCCTCTTTGTCGGCCAACGATGCCAGAGAGTGCGAATAAGTTTCGGCAAGAAACTCCACATTACCAGTTGCAGCCAGCTCCTTGAAACTATCAATCACTTCCGGAGCGTAGATTTCCATCTGTTCGATAGCAGTACCCGAAATGGAGAAAGCCACTTTAAACTTTCCGCCGCTACTTTTTATCATATCCAGAATTGTCCGGTTGGCAGGGATGTAGCACTTCTCGGCAATGCGGCGGATTATCTCCTCATTACTGAAATCATCATAATAATAGTGGTCGTTCCCTATATCAAAAAAGCGGTATCTTTTAAGTCGAAACGGCTGATGTATTTGAAAATAAAAGCAGATCGTCTTCATATCTATATTTTTAGTATTTTATTTATTCATTACCTGATCGTAAATACGACGCACTTTTTGTCCGGCGTATTCCCATTTAATATTGTCGACTTCCCTTTTTCCCTCCTCTTTCAGGAATTGATACATGGCCGGATAGGTAATAATGCCATATATGGCATCTGCCATGGCTTCGATATCCCAGTAATCCACTTTAACAGCGTAATCGAGGATCTCGGCGCAACCCGACTGTTTAGAAATAATAGAAGGCACCCCGCATTGCATAGCTTCAAGGGGAGAGATTCCGAAAGGTTCAGACACCGAAGGCATCACATAAACATCACTCGACTTCAGCACCTCGTAAACCTGCTTCCCTTTCATAAATCCGGTAAAGTGAAAACGGTCGGAAATATTCCGTGAAGCCGCCAGTCTTATCATCTGATCCATCATATCTCCGCTGCCAGCCATAACAAAACGCACATTATCAGCCTTTTCCAATACTTTAGCTGCAGCTTCTACAAAATATTCAGGTCCCTTCTGCATGGTGATACGCCCCAGAAAAGTGACAACTTTATCTTTCACACCCCGTTTATCCTGAATGGAAACAATATCCTGACTTAAAGGCTCTACCGCATTATGCACCGTGGTTACTTTAGACGGATCCTGGTGATATTTTTCGATCACCGTATTTCGTGTGAGGTTACTAACCGTAATAATATGATCGGCAAAATCCATTCCATTTTTCTCAATAGCGTACACCTCCGGATTTACATTCCCCCTGCTGCGGTCGTAATCTGTAGCATGCACATGTATAACCATGGGTTTGCCGGAAATTTGTTTAGCATGTATCCCTGCCGGATAGGTCAACCAATCATGTGCATGAATCACGTCAAAAGATTCAGCACGGGCAATGACGCCTGCTACAATGGAATAATTATTTATTTCTTCAAGCAGATTATCGGGATACCGTCCCGAAAATTCAATGCAACCCAGGTCGTTCACCCCCCGATAACTGAAATCTGCGTAGATATTATCTCTTAATTTATAATACTCCTCGGGAGACATCTTCTCTCCCAATCTGTTCTTCACATAATTATAATCAACATCCCGCCAAACTATAGGCGTATTACAGGCCCCTACAATCTTCAGGAAACTCTGATCCTCATCACCCCAGGGTTTAGGAATTACAAATGTAATATCCATATCTGGCTGCAACGCCATTCCACGGGTTAATCCATAGCTGGCGGTTCCCAATCCTCCTAGAATATGCGGAGGAAATTCCCAACCGAACATTAGTGCTTTCATAATCGTTTAATTTTTATTCGGCGTTATACTTTTTCAACATTTCCAGAACCCTCAGAATGGCAGCCACATTCATTGCAAAAGAAACTGCACCCCTTCCCGTGTAGGGAGGATTCCCATCAAAAATTTCCGCCAAGGTTCCAATACAATGTAAAGACATCTCTTCTTCCATACTTATCAACATGCGCTCTACAAACGAAATTCCACCTTTTCCAAATATCTTCAGATACGATTCGAGGTAAGCACCAAACAACCACGGCCAGGCAGTACCCTGATGGTAAGCTAAATCCCGTTCATTCTGAGTCCCGACATAATTAGGTCTATAACCTTCGCTTTTGGGACTGAGGGAGCGAAGTCCTTTAGGTGTAACAAGTTCTTTGGTTACAATATCGATAACCGCTCTTTTCTGTACACGGTTAAGAGGCGAATATGGAAACGCAACTGTAAAAATCATGTTCGGGCGCACACTCCAGTCCACATACCCGCCACTAACCGAATCCAGCAGGTAATTATATCCGTTCAGGAATGTCTCTACAAAAGAGGTATCCATCTTATTAATCAGAACATCTGCAGACTCGTCCGCTTTATCCCCGGCCAGCTCCTTGTAGAACTTAAGCGCATTGTACCATAAGGCATTAAACTCTACAATATATCCCGATCTTGCCACAACCGGTTTGCCGTTTATAGTTGAATTCATCCAGGTAATGGTTTTATCCCGTCCTTCGGCAAAAAGCAACCCGTTTTCCATGAGTTTCATATCCGGATGCTTTTGATCCCGGAAATAGGTTATGATCTCTCCCACGAAATCGGCATAAAGCGTTTGCGCTTTGTCAATTCCCATGGCTCTCGCATATTGGTGAATGGCCCATATCGCCCACAGGAATACATCCGGATGCTCAATCTCCCTGATTACTCCATCCCCCTTGCCGGTCTGCATGAAGTTCCGTATAGCCGGCATGGCCGTATGCATTATTTTTTCAAATCTCACCGGGTCGTCGATAGACAAGGTACATCCCGGTAACGATATAAACAAGTCACGGGCCCTGACTTTAAACCACGGATATCCGGCCAGCAAATAGGCATCTTCTTCCTTGGGACGGAAATAAAACTGCTGTGCCGAATTTTTCAAACAATTATAAAAACTGGTACGCGGTGTACGGGCTTCGGCTTCCTGCACAAATAATTTCTTCAACTGATTGGTTGCAATCGGACCTACTCCCGCACTGAATATGATTGTTTCACCCTTCTTGATCGGAACTTCAAAATAACCTGGCACATACAGATCTTCCTTATATGGATATCCTCTCTCCTGCTCTTTCAGGTATTCGATGCCGTTGTACCAATAGGGTTCAAAAACAAATTTCACCTTCTTATTAAACTGCATGTATAAATCGGGATACCCTTTGTACATACAGGTCTTTATTCCGTTGGGCACATCCTGATAAAGTTTGTTTACAGATCCATTTTCCTGCGCAAGGCTGTTTGCGTTACGAAATGCGAGGAAAGGTTTGAAACGTAATGTTGTATCCGAATGGGCATCTTCCAAGGTATATTTTATCATTATCCTGTTCTCATAAAGGGAGAACACCTTTTCTTTGGCAAGCACCACACCTCCCACACGATAGACTGTTCTGGGAACGGTATCGCATGTAAATTCGCGGATATATTTATGACCTTTGGGATTATAATTGTTTCCGGCATATTTATGAAGCCCCAGATTAAAGGGTGCATCATGCTGAATAACAGTTTCATCCAATGACGATAGCAAAACGTGGTTATCATCATCAAGTTCGGGCAAGGGCATTACAAGCAGCCCATGATATTTTCGAGTGTTGCAATCCACCACAGTCGTACAATGATAAGCACCGTTTCGATTCGTCCGCAGAATTTCCCGTCTAAGAGACTCCTCGAGGTTTATCATTACTGTCTTATCGAATTTAAGATAACTCATACTGATAGTTGGTTTTAAGTTAGATGCTAACTGGTTTTCTTCTTATTTATGTACCAAATATATCACTAATATGTAGAATAAACAAATTCATTTTCAGTTTTTTTTAGAATTGAGAGATAATACATAGTATGAACATATGGCGGTTTTTTGAAAAGGTTTTCGCATCTTTGCATTCATTTCCTTAATTACAATATCTTATGAGACAATTATTTATTATCCTAGTATTATTTTTAACTATGACAAATATGACACAAGCGGCTTCAAATCCTTTTTTCAGTAAATATAAAACGCCATTTGAAACGCCGCCTTTTAACAAAATCAAAACGGAACATTACGAACCGGCTTTTGATGAGGGAATAAAACAATTAGCACAGGAGGTTGAATCCATTGCCGGCAATCCCCAGCCTGCTACATTCAAGAACACCATAGAAGCGCTCGAATACAGCGGTAAATTATTAACCAAAGTAAGTTCGGCATTCTATAATGTACTGAGTGCGGAAAGCAACGATGAAATGATGGAGATATCCGAACGCATTTCACCCAAGTTGTCGGAAAGCTCTAACAACATCTACCTCAACGAAAAGCTATTTGCCAGGGTAAAAGCTGTGTACGAACAGAAAGACAAACTACATCTTTCCACAGAAGAGGCTAAACTGCTGGAAGAGACCTATTATGCGTTTTCAGTACGTGGAGCAAACCTTTCGGCCGAAGATAAAGCAAAATACAGGGAACTAAGTACCGAATTAAGTAAACTCACCCTTAAATTCGATCAGAACGTATTAAAAGACGAAAACAGATACGAGCTGTTGCTAACCTCGGAGGATCAGTTAGCCGGATTGCCTCAGGGAGTGATTGATGCGGCTGCACTAAAGGCAAAGGAGAAAGGTAAGACAGGTTGGATGTTCACGCTGTCCGCTCCCAGCTATGTTCCTTTTATGCGGTATGCAGACAACAGAGAGCTGCGCAAAGAACTTTACCTCGCAAATATGGCTGTGGGTAATAAAGGGGATGAGTATGATAACAAGGAAAACATCAAGAATATTGTAAACACGCGCCTTGCCATTGCCCGGCTGATGGGATATAATTCCTTTGCAGAATATACCTTAAAAAGAAGAATGGCCCAAAAACCGGAAGCGGTATACGAGCTGACAGACAAATTACTGGCAGCTTACAAACCGGTAGCAGTGAACGAATATAATGCGGTACAGGGATTTGCATTGGGAATGGAAAAGAAAAACTTCGACATCATGCCCTGGGACTGGAGCTATTATTCTGAAAAACTCAAAGATGTTAAGTTTAACATCAACGACGAGATGACCCGTCCCTATTTTGAGCTGAAGCAGGTTCAGAAGGGTGTGTTCGGATTGGCTACCCAACTGTATGGCATCACATTTAAGGAAAACAAAAACATCCCGGTCTATCACCCCGATGTAAATACATACGAAGTATATGATGCCGATGGAAAATTTCTGTCCGTATTATATACCGACTTCTTCCCAAGGGAAGGGAAGCAGTCCGGTGCCTGGATGAACAGTGTAAAAGAACAATATTTCGAAAATGGTAAAGACAGCCGTCCACAGGTTGTGATCGTGATGAACTTCACCATGCCTACGGATACGAAACCATCGCTGCTCTCTTTCGATGAAGTGAATACACTCTTGCACGAATTCGGACATGCACTCCATGGTATGCTTGCCAAGGGAACCTATGCAAGTCTGTCGGGTACCAATGTTTACAGAGATTTTGTTGAGCTTCCATCGCAGATAATGGAAAACTGGCTTACGGAGAAGGAATTCCTCGACCAGATCGCTATCCATTATCAGACCGGAGAGAAGATTCCTCAGGAGATGGTACAGAAATTGGTAGACGCTTCGAATTTCAATACAGGCTATCAATGCTGCCGCCAGCTAAGTTTCGGCATGCTCGATATGGCCTGGCATACGCTAACCCAACCTTTTGACGGAGACGTAACTAAATTTGAAAAGAATGCCTGGTCGGCAGCCTCTATACTTCCGGAAGTGGATGGTACTTTGATGAGCAGCAGTTTCGGACATATCTTTTCCGGAGGTTATGCAGCCGGATACTATGGATACAAATGGGCCGAAGTACTTGATGCCGATGCATTTGCGGCCTTTAAGGAAGCCGGAATATTTAACAAAGAGGTGGCAGGCTCATTCTACAAAAACATACTTTCAAAAGGTGGAACAGAAGACCCTATGGAACTGTATATCCGCTTTCGCGGTCAGAAACCCGAAATTAACGCATTGTTAAAAAGGAATGGTATTAAAAATTAATACTAAAACTGACTACAACTAAGCTAAATATCGCTATTTTTGTGGCTTGAATGTACAGAGAATTCAATAGCGTACCGTTATTCTTTCATAATGGTACGCTCTCAACCATTAACCTGTACCTTAAAATATGTGATCATATGAGCGAAAAGACTGATAAACAACTGGAATTAGACAAACGATACCTGCGAATGGCTGCCATCTGGGCTGAAAATTCATACTGCAAACGCAGACAGGTAGGCGCTCTGATTGTTAAAGACCAGATGATTATTTCGGATGGTTATAACGGCACACCATCCGGATTCGAGAATGTATGTGAAGACGAATTCAATGTTACCAAACCTTATGTTCTTCATGCCGAGGCAAATGCGATCACCAAGGTAGCGGCTTCGTCAAACAGCAGCAAGGATGCCACCATATACATCACCTCCGCCCCCTGTATAGAATGTGCCAAACTCATTATTCAGTCGGGTATCAGGCGCGTCGTATATTCAGAGAAATACCGCGTAGAAGATGGATGCAATCTGCTATCCCGTGCCGGCATTGAACTTTCCTATATTGATTTAAACGAATAATAGATACAATCTTATGGATAAGAATAAGAGAATTGCTATCTGGTTGCCTGTCATCATTGCCGCAAGCATTGCCTTGGGTATATTTATCGGGAACCACTATCTTTCCATTTCAACCGGAAAATTCCGCAGCTATGCCAGCGGAAATAAGATCAATGCCATTCTGGACATCATTGACGAACAGTATGTGGATACGGTAAATATGAGTCAACTGGTGGAAGGAGCTATTCCAAAGATTTTCAGCGAACTGGATCCTCACTCGGGTTATATACCTGCTGCGGATGCACAGATGGTGAACGAAGAGCTTGAAGGTTCATTCAGCGGCATCGGCGTGTCTTTTAATCTGCAGACCGATACAATTCTGGTGATAAGTGTTATTCCGGGAGGTCCTTCCGAGAAGGCAGGATTATTGGCGGGCGACCGTATCATAACCATCAACGACTCTCTGTTTGCAGGCAACAACAGCAGTCAGGGTAAAATCATGAAAACCTTGCGTGGGGCAAAGAATAGTGTCGTAAAACTGGGTATCAAGCGAAGCACCTCACAGGATCTGCTTTATTTTAATGTTACCCGCGGCGATGTACCGGTTAACTCGGTAGATGTAGCTTATGTTGTTCGCGAAGGTGTCGGTTACATCAAGGTAAATAAATTCGCAAGAACAACCTACAACGAATTTATTACAGCCATAGCAAAACTGAAGCAGCAAAATTGCAAGAGTTTCATTATAGATCTTCGGGGTAATACCGGAGGATATATGGATGCGGCTATCAACATGATAAACGAATTTATGGCAAACGGCCGACTGATTGTTTACACAGAGGGTAAAGCCTTCCCAAGAAACGATGTGTATGCAAACGGAACCGGAACTTGCCAGGATGCTCCTATTGTTGTACTTACGGACGAATTCTCCGGTTCTGCCAGCGAGATCTTTGCCGGAGCAATCCAGGACAACGACAGGGGACTTATAATCGGCAGACGTACCTACGGTAAAGGTTTGGTTCAATCTCAGATTCCGCTGAGTGACGGATCGGCTTTGCGCCTTACCATCGCCCGTTACTATACCCCTTCGGGAAGATGTATACAAAAGGATTACGAACTGGGTAAGACTGACGAATACGATCAGGATCTTTTCAACCGCTTCATGCATGGAGAGTTTGATTCGGCCGACAGTATCAAGATTAACAATTCGTTGAAATATCAGACCTCGCTGGGACGAACGGTATATGGTGGCGGAGGTATCATGCCTGATATCTTTATTCCACGCGATACTTCGGGAGTCACCTCCTACTTCAGCAATGTGATAAATTCCGGCGTATTGAATCTCTTTACATTGGAATATTCTGATAATAACAGAGAAAAACTATCATCATTCAAAACCTATCAGGAATTATATAACTACCTGAAAAAGCAGCCATTATTAGACAAGTTTACAAACTATGCAGTATCCAAAGGCATTCGCAAGCGCGTTACCCTGATCAATATCTCGGCCAAGCTTATTGAGAACCAGCTGCATTCGTATATTGTACGTAACTTCTTTAATGACGAAGGGTTCTACCCAATCTTTTTGAAGGACGATGTAACCCTGCTTAAGGCTGTTGAAGTGATTGAGCAAGGAAAATCGATGCCGCAGGCACCCAAGCAGGCAAAACAATAAGGACATCTATTTGTTTTTAATAGTATATCAGTATAAAGGAGAGGATCACCCCTCTCCTTTATATTTTCGTACAAATAAAATTAAATGCTATAGTCAATGGATAAGAAAGAGATTAAGAAGACAATTCGGAAAGAGATCGCCCATTTGAAAAAGAATCATACAATGGAATGGCAGGAAAAGATGTCGGCTTTGATTCTTTCTAAACTGGAAGAAACCGACCAATTCAGAAATGCAAGATCGATTGCTATATACCATGCCATACCGGGTGAAGTACAAACCGAATCATTTATCAACAAATGGCACAAAACAAAACAATTATATCTGCCCGTAATTGAGAACGATTTCCTGAAGCTGCAACCCTATCACGGTCCGGATAACCTGAAAGCAGGAGTTTTCGGAATTCTGGAACCGGCAAGTAATCACCCCGTAGATGTAAGTGATATTTCACTCATAATTGTTCCCGGTGTTGCATTTGATAAAAACCGGAACCGCATGGGAAGAGGTAAAGGGTATTACGATAAGCTGTTGAAACATTCGCAGGCATGTAAAATAGGAATCTGCTACGAATTTCAGCTTATAGAAGAAGTTCCCTCCGAGTCGTTCGATGTTCCTATGGATGTTGTGATTACCGAATCGAAGGTTATATAACAGTAAATTCAACGGATTACGATATCTCTTATCACCTGAGAACCGGCATAGTCGTTCAGACTCTTCACTAATTTTTCGCGGCACAGCACCAGTTCACTCCGTAATACAGAGGATGTAAGGGATACATAAAGCACTTTGTCCTTTACATATACATTACGTGTATATTGCAAAACCATCGGACCGAGCACCTCCTGCCAGGCCCGCCGGATGCGTATTTCCATCATCTTTTCGTAAAGCTCCGTATTATCTTCGAAAAAATCACGGAGCAGTTCGCCCAGCTTCTGTGTATTATTTCGTTTCATTTTCTTCTTCCAAAGGGCACACCTCACCCTGTTCCACTTTAAACAAACAATACGCATGATCCATCGCCTCCAGTATCTCGTCGAGGTATTTACGGTTGGTGTCGGTAATAAAAATCTGACCGAAGCCTTCGCCCGAAACAAGCTTTATAATCTGTTCCACCCTGCTTGCATCCAGCTTATCAAAAATATCATCCAGCAATAAAACCGGAAGCGTATTTCCTTTTTTGGCCAACAAGGCAAACTGAGCCAGTTTTAAAGCAATCAGAAATGTTTTATTTTGTCCCTGCGACCCCACACGGCGAATCAGCTGCCCGCTTAATGTCATTTCCAGATCATCCTTATGTACACCAGACGACGTATAACCGAGGTAACGATCCCTTTCGCGGGATTGCTGAAGCAATTCGGCCAGTCCGCAGTCCGACAACTGCGAAATATAGGTAAGTCCCACACATTCGGACGAACTGCATATGGTCTGATAATATGAGTTGAACAAAGGCGTGAGTTCTTCAACCAACCGGACTCTATCCTTATATATTTTTGAGCCGTAAAGCTCCATCTGCATTTCCAAAACTTCGAACAACGAATAATCTGTAACCTGATTTTTAAGCAGCACATTCCGTTGCATCAATGCTTTGTTATATTGAATAAGGGCATGCAGGTAATTCTTATCTTGTTGGGAGATGATCATATCAAGGAATTTACGACGTTCGTCGCTCCCACCCTGAATCAGTTCTGAATCGGCCGGCGAAACCATGACCAATGGCAGTAATCCGATATGATCGGATAATTTATCGTATTCTTTCTTATTCCTTTTAAATTGTTTGCGTGACTTCCTGCGGATGGAGCAAAAAATATCTTCATCACGCCCTTCATATAAATAAGCACCCTGAAGGACACATAATTCTTCGTCGGTTGTAACAAGTAGACTTTCGGGAGTATTCAGGTAACTTTTACAAAAGGAAAGGTAATGAATGGCATCCAGCAAGTTTGTTTTTCCCATTCCATTATTTCCAAAAAAACAATTCATTTTGGGTGAAAAAGCAACCTCTGCCTGCCGTATATTTTTGTAATTTAGGATAGAAAGCCTCTTAAGTATCATCTGTTGCTCGTTTTGATTTACAAAGTTAAAATAAAAAGAGATGCCAACAAGTGAGCATTTAATCTTATACGTAAAAAATATACTATAAGTTTAGCTTATTTCATTAAAAAAATTTACTTTTGCGCTTTGAATAAAGTAATTGATGCGATTAGGCAAACTAATAAATAACAAAAAAATATTATGGCTACTAACGGAAATGGCACCCACACAGAAGCGGAAATCGGAGTAATCGTTTCGCGCACTGAAGAATTCATCGAAAAGAACACTAAAAAAATTATTTACGGCGTTGTTGCAATAGCAGTTGTTGTTGGCGCTTTTGTTGGCTTTAACTATGCATATTTGGTTCCTCAGGAAAAGAAAGCAAATGCAGCCATGTTTAAAGGTGAACAATATTTCGCACAGGATTCTTTTGCATTGGCCTTAAACGGCAACGGGGCTGATTATCCTGGCTTTGAAGCTATAATTGACGATTACGGTACAACAGACGCAGCAAACCTTGCCAAGGCGTATGCAGGTATCTGTTATTTTAAATTAGGAGACACTAAGAAAGCATTGGATCTTTTAAAATCGTACGACGGAAGCGATAAAATGATTGCTCCTTCTGTAACAGGTCTGATTGGCGATTGTCTTGTTAACGAAGGCAAAGTAAAAGATGGAATCGGCTATTTCGAAAAAGCAGCTTCACAGGCAGACAATGAAGTTATCAGTCCGGTTTATCTGAAAAAGGCCGGTTTAGCTTACGAAAGCCTGAATCAACCGAAGGATGCTGTTAAGGCATACACTACTATCAAGGAAAAATATTTCAATTCTCTTGAAGCAGCAGACATAGACAAGTATATTGCCCGCGCATCGGCAAAATAATTATAAAAAACAGATTATAAACAGAGGATGTCTTTTATCAGGGCATCCTCTAATTTTTAATAAAAAAAAGAATGGCAACAGCTTATCAAAATTTATCAGCTTACGACTTCGACAGCGTTCCCGATGCATCGGAGATGACTATTGGTATAGTAGTGGCTGAGTGGAATAAAAATATTACAGAGAAATTACTTGTAGGAGCTATCAGCACGTTGGAAAAACATGGTGTAAAATCAGAAAACATCATTGTTGGACGCGTACCCGGAAGCTTCGAATTGACTTTCGGAGCAAAAAGATTGGCCGAAAGCAAGGATTTAAATGCTGTAATTATACTTGGATGTGTAGTAAAAGGTGATACACCGCATTTTGATTACGTTTGTTCGGGAGTTACTCAGGGGGTTACCGAACTCAATCTTATGTATGATATTCCATTCATTTTCGGGCTATTAACTACCGATACTATGGAGCAGTCTGAAGACCGTGCCGGAGGTAAGCATGGAAATAAAGGTGATGAAGCTGCAATTACTGCAATAAAAATGATAGATTTTTCTTGCAAGTTACAAAATTAATCGTACCTTTGCAACGCAATAGAAAATAATGGGGGCAGTTACCAGAGTGGCCAAATGGGGCTGACTGTAACTCAGCTGACTTCGTCTTCGGTGGTTCGAATCCATCACTGCCCACTAACTACTTGCGGAAGTAGCTCAGTTGATAGAGCATTAGCCTTCCAAGCTGAGGGTCGCGGGTTTGAGCCCCGTCTTCCGCTCTCAAAAGAGGAATCCAAACGGATTCCTCTTTTTTTATTTAGTATATCCATCTCTCCTATCCCCTTCCCTCGGATCAACGTAAAAAGTTGAGGGATTAATATTATGCATTTAATTTACATACTCTAAATAAAAAGAAAGCTTTGTCCTTTACACCTCTAAATACCCTTCTGAAAGCTTTAATCTTTGCTTTGAAAGATTCACTGGCAGCATTGGTTGCCCTGTTATGAAAGAAGTTTACAATTTCCAGGTAATGGGTTTGAATTGTTCTGACAATAGTACCAAAAGAAAGGAATCCGGATCTGTCTACCTGATCATACCATTTTGCAACTCAAGAATCATTCCAGAGCAGACGTTCACACATTTTCCACAGCTGATGCACTTGTCCCCATCAACGATAAATCATGCCTTGTATTCTATTCTTATTAGTCAAATTAATTTTTTAGTTCATATACAGCCATATCATGAGCGGCATCGTGATAATACAGATAATAGTTGTCACGGCACAGATACTACCTGCATATTTCTCATCCCTTTGATAAATCTGGGCAAACTGCGTAACCATGGTGGCTGACGGTGTGATGACTGCCAGAAGGGATATGAGCAGTATCATCCGGCCTTCTTTTGCCATTGCATCCATACCCGAGTATTTCAGAAATAGGAGTATGATTAAAGGGATAAAAATCATCTTCATCAGCGTTACCAGATACAGGCGCTTATAGGTCATCACTTGTTTCCAGTCCACGGAGGCAATGATCATACCTAACATTATCATGCTGACTGGTCCGATACATACCGCAATATTACTTACGGCATCATAAGGTATCTTTGGCATGTGTACTCCACCGATGAACAGTCCTAATCCTATAATGATAGCTATGAGGTTGATATTGGTCAGCAGACGCTTAAAATTAAACATCGTCTGCCCTTTCATCATGGACTGGCAGTGTGTGAAAATGAAAAACAGCTGCACGCAAAGAAACGCACTTGCATAAATAACCCAGTCATTGCCCAGCACAGAAACCACCAGCGGAATGATCAGATTACCACTGTTGGAATAGATGATGGATGTCTTCTCGACTGCATCGAAATGAAAGATGAACGATAGCAGCCAAACAACTATAAATAGAATGGCATGGATGGCTATGGCAGCTATTATGGCCAGTAGAAAACCATCACGTACCTCTGGTGTATAATCTATCTGAAAAGCCTTAAGTATTACACAAGGGGTTATCAGATAGATAGTGATAAGGGATAATACACAGCTGTCTTCGGACTGGTTAAGTCCGAAGAGCACAAGCAGCAGCCCCAATCCCATCATCAGGAAGAGTACTGCTATCTGTTGGGCTAGAAGCCAAGTTATCATCTTATAACTTAAAACTCAAAACGGTCTATCTTCAGTCCGTCTACTGTCAAGGCAGAAATCTTTGGTACTGCTGAAATGAAGTGACTGGCTGCTGAATGCTTGTCGAGTACTTCCTGATTTTCCCACGTTTCAACGAAGAGCATGACCTTCGGGTCAGTCGAACTCTGGTAGAGATCATAAGAGATATTACCTTCATCCTGACGTGACTTGGCAACAAGTTCGTTGGTGATTTCAAGTACATCCTTAGGATTTACATTGCCCTTTAATGTGAATACTACATTTAATCTGATCATAATATTGTCTTTTTTAATGTTACGGAATTTGCTTAACAGATGCAAGGCTATCATTATATCTCATATCCTGGCTTCTTGGCTAGATGGTTGAGATTTGGTTTGATATCCTTATCGTATACTTCGACTTTCCAGTTCTCTGCAGGAACCTCTGTATAGTTGATAGAGATATCACCCTCACCAGCATTGAGATGCTTTTCTGCAAGTTCGGTTAAGTCTGTAATGAAGTTCTTGAACTCTTGTTCTGAAAGGTGCTTTGGATAGCACTTAATGTTAATGTGTGGCATAATTCTAAATTTTTAATTTTGATTATTTGATTCTATAATTTCATTTAATGAAATGTTGTGATTGCGATAACAGGTCTTCGGATTGACTTCGCCATCAGTCAGGACATCGCCCTTCTGCGGACAGTTCTGCACTCAGACAAAACAATATTCGCATTTACCACTGGCCTCTGTCTTACCATTAACCAACCTGTAATTACCCCATGAAAAGATTTTGGTACATCTACCGCAGCCGACACAGGCAGCCGTGATGGTGAATTGGCCCGGGCTTCCACTGGGAAATGCGGACCATGCTAGAAGTTGGAAACACAGTGTTGAGTAAAAACAACTTGCTCATCCAAATCCTCAGCTATCCTTGCTACCGTTCGTTGACATGCTTGACTGGGTCTATACTTATCTGGCGGTTCATATCAAACCCTGGCAGCCAGTTGTCCACTATGATAATGGCATCGACATAGTCAGGGGAGATACCACTCTTTTATTATAGTTTACAGTCCATGACACGATCACGACAGTAGCGCAGCCAAGTTTCACCATGGTCAATGAGCTGCTAAAGCTCGCCTATCTTAAGGCTTAGGCCCTTAGAAAGGTAGCCACGGATAGGTGCAGGCATGGTCACATGCTCAGGCTTGAGGCGTGCGTCCTTGTAGAAAGAACTGAAATCACATGTGTCGTGGCTACTACCACTTGTTACCTCAAGATAAGCGTCCTGAGCCTCGTAAGGCGGACGGTTGATGTCACTTGAAAAGTGCATGTTTTTAATTTCTTTCTTTAGTTTACGGATGTAAAGGTACTAACTCAAGGCTCATGCAACGTGACTATTCGGTTCAACCTTTCTCACTATTTCGATCAATCTTCTTTTCCCGATTTTCTGGCCTCTGAAGGTGCTTTCCCGTACCTGTTTTTGAACAGCCGAGAGAAATGGTTCGGGTTCTCATAACCTACTGCATAGCATACATCAGCTACTGTCATGGATGTCTCCTTCAACATGTGATATGCCCGATCCAGCCTGCGCTCCCGGATCCATTTGGCCGGAGTTTCATTATAAATGCCCTGAAAATCACGTTTGAAGCTTGACAGACTTCTTCCCGAGAGATAAGCAAGTTCATCCAGTGTTATAGGGGAGGTGTAGTTCAGTTCCACTATACGGTGGATATCTGTCTTGACAGGCTCTCGCATTTGCAGAATTCGACTGAACATCGTCGCACTGCACAACATTACGTCATATAATATTTCCATGACCTTTAGGCGGATGAGTCCGGGATTGATACCAGATGGAAGTTCAAAGAACGGGCGGAGCGAGTGAACTGCTGCTATCAGACGATCATCCATCCGGCATACGCCATTGGTATAGTCCTCACGGTCTTTTTCTATCTCCACCAGCTGGGTAGAAACAAATTCTCTAAGCAAATCATCCTTGATGGCAAACATAAGACAGTCTATCCGGTCAGCATTTTGATGGTTACCAACCCTCTTATAGCGTATCTGAGTATTTTTCTGGAACAGGATCATCTCATCAGGATGGAGCTCGAATGTCTCGTCACCATAATAATAGGTGAATTCTCCTTCAAGGAGCATGAGCAGCAGGTGTTCTTGAAGGAACATGTATCCCTCCTCCTCATAACAATGAGTGCTGGACTCCATCACAGCACCGCCGTCAAGCTGGATCGGATTGGTAACACAGGTACCCTGGATGAACGTATCTGGAAATCTCTCGAACTTCATTTGGATGTTGACTGTTACTTTTCTCTCTTTTAGTTATTCTTAATTTATTTCTCAGGTATGGAAAAGGCCTGGCCATCCTTAGTGATGTAGAATACGGTGACCTCTAAGGGCTCATCGCCATGGTTTCACCATGATGGCTGGTATCTAGAAAAGCCCCAGCATTAGGCTGAGATTTTAAATTTTAAGGGAAGAAATGAATCTTGCAGGTAATAACCTCTCAACTGCCAAAGCTGCAATATAGATTCTTCTAATACGACTCATTTTCATTGGGAAAGTCATTGCTTTTTATATCCGCAATATAATGCTTAACAGCATTGGTTATAATCTCATTCAAATTCTCATATTTTCTTAGGAATTTAGGAGAAAAGCTATTATTTATCCCCAACATATCATGCATCACAAGAACTTGTCCGTCAACAAATGATCCGGCTCCGATACCTATTATTGGAATAGAGACTGTTTCTGTTATTTTTTTTGCTAATTGAGCCGGTATTTTTTCCAATGTGATTCCAAAACATCCAATTTGTTCTAACAATTTAGCATCACGTACAAGTTTATTAGCTTCCTCCTCTTCTCTGGCCCTTACAGTGTAAGTACCATATTTATTAATGGATTGTGGCATTAATCCCAAATGTCCCATCACCGGAATTCCTGCACTAATAATCTTTTTAATATCTTCTATTATTTCTTCTCCTCCTTCGATTTTAAGGGCATCAGCACCAGTTTCCTTCATTATACGAATGGCGGCTTCTAAAGATCTTTCAGGATTACCTGAACAAGTTCCAAACGGCATATCCACAACCACTAGTGCTCGTTTAACGGCTCTCATTACCGACACACCATGATAAATGATTTGATCCAATGTCATTGGTAAAGTTGTAACATTACCCGCCATAACGTTTGAAGCAGAATCTCCAACTAATATGGCATCCATTCCAGCCTGATCAATTACTGAAGCCATAGAATAATCATATGCTGTGAGCATAGATATTTTTTCACCACGATCTTTCTTCTCTTTCAGGCGGTGTGTTGTAACTTTTCTTTTATCGTCTTGAACTACTGTTGACATTACAATATATTTATTCATTAACAATTTCATCAAAATGTTCTTGGGCCCAACCTATCATCATTTGAATAGCAGGTAATACATCCATCCCCATTTTAGTTAATGAGTACTCAACTCTTGGTGGTACTTCTGCATATACCTTGCGAACAATTAGTTTGTCTTCTTCGAGTTTTCTGAGTGTCCCAGCTAATACCTTCTGAGATATATCAGGTATTGCTTTATTCAATTCTTTATACCTCAGTGTACCATTTGCTTCTAAAGAGCATAATACTAATAAAGACCACTTATCGCTAAACCGACTCAATATATTACGAATCGGGCATGTCGGATATTTCAAATCTAGTTGTCTCATACATTTTATATGTATATTTAGCCACAAAGGTATATAAAATTCCATTGAGACAATACTTTGGATGTCAGTATTTTAGATTTTAACAATTAATTATATTTAACATTGATATAAAGTCTTATTAATCAATATTACTAACCTTAATAGTAAGTAACACACCATATAGCCCACTTTTTTCATTTAGCTTACTTTTACCTCGTAATCGTTAAAACAGTAATTATTATGAGTAGACTTAATGTTTTAAATGGCTGGGCAGGAATCAATAGTTATTTCACCCGTCGTAGTGCTCAAAGTTTCTTTGCCGGATCACAAATGTCGTTTGCAACATCAGGTTGTGGTTCTTCTTGTGGAGGTGACGATAAGAAACCTCAGTCTTCAGCATGCGGTGCATCTGATGAACAGCCAAAGCCCTCGGCTTGCGGCTCCTCTTGTGGAACTGGCGATAAGTAAATCTTTTGTCAGGGGTAATCAAATAATTACCCCTGACAATTCTTTATTAATTTAAATT
>NZ_JBFWMI010000011.1:16182-53863 GCF_050251695.1 Macellibacteroides sp. | reverse complement strand
GGATAAAGAATTAGAAGCCCTGCTTCTTAAAGAAAACATTTTTATCGAATATCTTGAACACGTAAACGTATACGACGAAAAAACACAAAAAGACAGTACATTCTACAATCAAAGGAGAAGGTGGCTGTCAGTTCAATTTCATTCGCTGGCTCGATCTATTAAAGACTTACCTTCAGCTATTTTTGATGGGAAATGGGATTATGCCGATAAGCTATTGCAATGGATGATGTTGCCCAGAATCATATTGCTTGGTGTTATAATCCTTTTTTCTCTTATATTACTCCCAATTAATTTGATGTGGGCTATCAAATGGTGGGGACTTGTCTTATTGCTTCTTGTCACGTTAAGTATTTCAGTGCCAGACTATCTGGTTACTGAACATTTTATTAAAGCGATGAAGAAAGTTCCAAAGCTTTTTATTCTGATGGTTTTTAATTTATTCAGATTAAAAGGAGCAAATAAAAGGTTTATACATACAGAACATGGACAATCTTTCAAAAAGGAGGATAAAGTATGAAAATAACAATTGAAGCACAACGCATTTTTCGTGAAAAGAAACACGGAATGGATTTTGTTGCACTCGAAACAATTAGGCAATTACAAATCATTGACACAGAAAACGAATATTTTATATTTGTTAAGCCCGGGAAAGACAAATGTCTCGAATCGACTAAGAATTTTCATATTATAGAACTTGCTTGTCCAACTTATATCCTTTGGGAACAGATTGCACTCCCTTTTGCTATTTCAAAAATTAAACCCGACTTACTGCATTGCACCAGTAATACTGCACCATTGTTTTGTAATGTTCCCTTGATACTTACATTACACGACATAATTTTTCTGGAACAAAGGCAACAAAAAAGCAAATCATTATATCAAAACCTGGGTTGGTATTATCGGCGCTTCGTTGTTCCTCCTGTTTTAAACAAGTGTGAAAAAATAATAACCGTATCAAAGTTTGAATGTAATAGAATTAAGGAAGCCCTTAAACTTCCTAACAATAAAATTACATATATATATAACGGATTTGGAAATCATTTTTACAACCATGCTGAAACAAAAGAAATAACTAAGAAATATCTTCCTGACGATCAATATCTATTTTTTTTAGGAAACACTGATCCTAAAAAAAACACACGAGGCACCCTTATTGCCTACAGTCAATATGTAGCAAAATCAAAAAAAGCATTACCGTTATTAATAGCCGACCTAAACGAAACTGCGATTGATGCAATATTGAATGAAGCAGGTATTCAGGAAATAAAACCGATGCTTCGTTATCCTGGGTATATTACAAACGCTGACTTACCTTCTATTTATAGTGGAGCAAAAATATTCTTATATACATCGTTTAGAGAGAGTTTCGGCATTCCTCTACTCGAAGCAATGGCCTGTGGAACTCCCGTAATAACATCAAATACTTCTGCAATGCCCGAAATTGCAGGAGAAGGAGCCTTATTTGCTGATCCCTTCGTACCTGAAAGCATCTCTGAACTGATTTTAAAGCTGGAAGAGGATCATGTATTGTATGAGCAAATGCTGAAGAATGGATTAAATAGAGTCCAGCAATTTTCATGGAGTAAAACCGCAAAAGAAACATTATCTTTGTATCATTCAATATATAAATCATGAGTATGAATACGGATAATTTAAAAGAAAAAATAAAAAAACATCCTCTTCTAAAAAGGGTTGTTTTAAATTTCCTTATGCATCCGATTAAAACCCGGCCGCAATGGTGGATACGGATATTCATGCCTTTCTATATTAAAAGAGGAAAAGGGAGTGTCATATATCGAAGCGTGAGGAAGGACATAGTACCATTCAATATTTTCGTACTAGGCAAAAAATCAGTTATTGAAGACTATTCAGTCATCAATAACGCTGTAGGCAATATAGTGATTGGCAATAACACCCGTGTGGGTATTGGCAATACTATTATAGGGCCGGTTACGATTTCAGATAATGTTAACATTGGACAAAACGTAACAATCAGCGGCCTCAATCACAACTATGAAGACCCAAGTAAAACAATCTGTGAACAAGGGGTAAGCACAATGCCTATTAAAATTGAAAATGATGTATGGATTGGTGCCAATTCTGTTGTCCTTCCCGGAGTACAAATTGGCAATCACAGCGTCATCGGAGCAGGAAGTATCATAACCAAAGATATCCCTCCCTACTCTGTCGCCGTTGGCAATCCTGCCAGAATTGTCAAAAGATACGATATGGATTTGAAAGAATGGGTGAAAGTTTGAAATTAATAAAATTACAGAAATGAATCCCCCAAAGGTAAGTGTTATTATTCCTGTGTATAATACCGAAGAGTACATTGGTGAAACTCTAAACTCAATTATTAATCAAACACTAAAAGATATTGAGATTATTGTAATTAACGATGGATCAACGGATAACAGTTTACATATCATTAATGAGTATGCGCAAAGAGACAGTCGGATTACTGTATTCACTCAGGCAAACCAAGGACAATCAATAGCAAGGAACTTTGGCATTTTACAAGCATGCGGAGATTATTTGTATTTTATGGATAGCGATGATCTTTTAGACGAATGTACTCTTGAACTCTGCTTTCATAAATGTGAAACTGAAAATCTCGATTTTGTAATATTTAATGGAGAGACCATTAAGAATCCATCATCTAATATCAAACTAACTTATAATCATTGTACGAGTTACGATGAGAATACTTTACCTGATGGATTAACAATTATAAAAAAACAATTAGCAAATAAAATTTTTACTCCTTCTCCCTGTTTGAGTTTTATTAAAGCGAATTATCTTAGAACTAATAATATAAAATTCTATCCGAACATTATTCATGAAGATCAACTCTTCACATTCAATCTTTATTTAAAAGCGAAAAGAATCTCATCGATACCCAGACCACTATTTAAAAGAAGAATAAGAAATAATTCAACCATGACACAAAGATTCAGTCTTAAGAATATGAATGGATATTTTACAGTATCAAATGAAATTCTTAAGCATAGACAAGACGGGAATAACGTGTTAAATAAAACAATTGATTTATTTCTTTTTCAAATGTTAAACGCAACTTCCTATGGAGCATCCACCTTACCATTTAAAGATCGAGTCCATGTAGTAAAAATCCTTATCTTTAAATATTTTAGATATGTGACGGTAAAAAGTATTTTAAGAATTTTGTTAAGTGCTTTATTAAACAAACATAAATCATGTCTATAAGAAAGCAGCTAATTACTGGTGTGTTTTATTCGGCTATAGCAAAATATGCCGGGATATTTATTTCTCTGATTGTAACTGCCATACTTGCCAGATTACTGTCTCCGGATGAATTCGGAGTTGTTGCCGTTGCAACTGTTATTATTACTTTCTTTGGAATTTTTACGGACTTGGGAATATCACCCGCCATTATTCAGAATAAGGAACTGACAGAAAAAGACCTGTCTAACATCTTTTCATTTACGATTTTCGGTGGAATATTATTATCAGTTCTATTCTTTATTTCATCCTGGATGATTGGGAATTATTATAAGAATGAAACTTTGATAATAATTTGTCAGTTGTTATCCATCAATTTACTATTTTCTGCGTTAAATATTGTCCCGAATGCTTTGTTATACAAAGATAAATTGTTTAGATATATTGCTATACGAAGTCTCATTGTTCAATTGATTGGAGGTTTCTTATCTGTTATAGCGGCTTTAGCTAATGCGGGATTATATGCTTTAATTATCAACCCGATATTCTCATCAATTTTTATATTTATAATTAGTTACAGAAAGAAACCACAGCAAATTTCTTTCACATTAGGGTTAGATTCAATAAAAAAGATACTGACATTTTCTTCCTACCAATTCCTTTTTAATGTAATAAATTACTTCAGTCGAAACCTTGATAAACTATTAATTGGTAGATATATGAGCATGGGAGCATTGGGTTACTATGAAAAATCTTATCGTCTTATGATGCTGCCGTTGCAAAATATTACCCACGTAATAAGTCCCGTCATGCATCCAGTATTTTCGGAAATGCAAGATGATATTAGTAAACTGGCAATGTCATATGAGCGAGTGATCCGTTTATTAGCCTATATAGGCTTTCCATTATCCATTTTTCTATATTTTACTTCCACAGAAATAACATTAATACTATTTGGTAATCAGTGGATAAAATCTATTGCTCCATTTCAAATACTGGCACTCTCTGTTGGCATTCAAATAATTATGTCGACTTCCGGTTCAATTTTTCAGGCAGCAAACGATACAAAAAGCATGTTTATCTGTGGACTCTTTTCAGCAACCCTGACAATCAGCTCATTATTGGTTGGCATATTTGTTTTCAAAACACTTGAGGCTGTATCTTGGAGTATCTGCATTGCATTTACTATTAATTTTATTCAATGCTATTTGATGATGTATCGTGTCACTTTTAAACGTCAATTAAACAACTTAATAAAAGAAATTATCAAACCGCTGATATTAAGCATATTACTCTTTGTTGTTCTCCATTTATTTTCATTAATAGAATTAGATTTATATTTATCTTTTTTAATTAAGAGCAGTCTATTTATATTCTGTTTAACAATTTATTTTTGGACGACAAACGAATACAATTTAAGAGATAAACTATTAAAACGATTGCAAAAACAATAAGTCAGCAATAAATATTGCAGAAAGAACTTCTCAATAACCAATCCGTCGCAACAATTCATTTTTCTTATCTGATTCCTTAAGTTGATTTATGAAATAAAAAGCATCCTTTGAATTATCATCTGTAGGATTAGCTAAATATTGTTCACTGAAAAACAGAGCACGTTCATATAAATATTTATAACAGTCAATATTAAGCATTGTCCCTTCCTCATAATTGCCATATGAAAAACCAGTAATTACATCGTCTGTTTGTATCGATTGAATATTTTCTGCGCGAATTCCTTTTAAATTTAAGGTGATTGATGGATAATAAAAATACTGACCGGCTGGCATACGTATTTTTATTTTTAAAATATTACCATTAATAGCCGTTTCAATTTTACTATGTATTCTGTAATAGTTATATTCATAATACTCTTCCATACTAGGAAACCAAACAGAATCATCACCATCTTTGCCATATTGATCATTAATCCATTCTAGAAAGCTAACCCATTTATAATCTGTCGCATGCGCTAAAACATGGATTGCTTTTCTTTTTTCTCTGTCTGAAATAAGATTGTCAACAATAATAGATCTATACATATTTGGATCTTTATTATCATAGCGATGAATCAACTTTTTATTTAAATCACTTACAACTTTAAAGGGATATAAAGTATCTTTCGTATTATTTTGAGCTGTCATTAATTGAATAGGATTATAAACTAAAGCAGCTTTGACATAATCATAATTTCCATTTGGTTCTGCTAAGATTTTACACCCCCGACCGTTCAGTTTTGAAGTAATAATGTTCTGAGCAATATTATAGTGCGATACAATTGAATCAATATTATGTACTTCTTCAGTCTCCACATCATGAAAGGCAATACCAACTCCATAATTCAACATAACCCTAACATTATCCCATATCAAACCATTTTTTTTTGCAAATCTATAATAATTGGTTTTATAACCGACACGAACTATTGATGCCTCATTCATCCACTCATATTCTGGTGCCAAAGTAGTTGTAAATGCAAACCTGATCTCTTTTCCGGTACCATCTGTACTCCCAAGAGTTTTTCCTAAATAATAAGCTCCGGGGGGTAAATCTCCAGCTATAAGATGCGCTATATCATAATAGTAATTTGCATAAAGGGGTTTCCCATTTATTGCTGCCCATGTATTACTAAAAGCAGAATGGACACAGTCATCTTGCGTTAGCAACATCAACCAAGACTTATTGTACTTTAAAATTGGTATTTGAGCTTTAATATCATCTTTTGCACTATTTTCTTTTAATTGAACGAGTAACTCCAAATCTATTTCAGAATTTTCACTGCTGTAAGGATATAGGTAATTACGAAACTCTTGCTCTTCATATATATCTTTTATTTTTACACATGATCCAAAGCAGAACATCAAGTTAAGAAACAAAAGGGAACAATAAAATTTATACATATCAAACATACCAGTATTAATTAATACAAATATACAACCTTTTTATGAATTATTATTCGCTAAAAAACTAGTTATTTATATTTCTAATCTTAAATCTTAAAGACTAAAGCCTCTTGATTATAAATTAATAATTATATTTGCATAAGTTAAATGCAAATATTCTTTAACATGAGATATTTCTTCTTTATAAATATTTTTTTCCTGTTTTGCACTTTGCAAACGGTTAAGACGCAAACTCAAACAAATGTGAATTTATCTGAATTCGACATTGATGATTATAATAAGATTAGTTTGCCTCCATTAGATATTTTGTTTGAAAACGCAAGAAACAATCCTATTTACGAACTTGCGGAAGCAAAAGAACAAATTGAAATAATTAATTTACAAAAAGAAAAGAAAGCTTGGCTTAACTACTTAAGCATAAGAGGAAGTTATCAATATGGAATGTTCGGTAACGAATCAACTTATACTGATGTATATACTCCTGTCTTTTTTAATTACTCAACTGCCGCTCAAAACAGTTATTCTGTAGGCGCAGGTATTTCGATTCCACTAGATCATCTTTTTGATTTGAAAGGACGAACTAAAAGACAAAAAATGATGGTAAAAAGTGCTGCTCTAGAAAAAGAACAAAAATTTGAGGAAATAAAAAAAGAAATAATTATCATGTATAGCAATGCGTTATCTCAATTAAACGTATTGAAACTTAGATCCGAAAGTTTGGTTATTACCAGTGCTCATTATGAAATTGCAGAGAAAAACTTTGCAAATGGCACTATTGACTCTGGCGAATTATCTGTAGAAAAACAAAGACAGACTGTTTCTCTTGAACAGTATGAAAATACAAAAGCCGAGTTAACAAAAAGTTTATTAATTTTAGAAACTATTACTCGAACCCCCATATTAAACAGATAATTATGAAATATTTATTATATGCTTTACGTTTTCTATACCGCATAAGATGGTGGCTTATGCTCGTACCAATTATTATTACTATTGCTTGTATATATTTTACAAAAAACTTATCCAGAACTTACGAAGTAAAAGCGACAGTTTATACTGGTATCGTTTCGGGATACACTATTGAAGGAGAAAGTGGAATTAGTGACTATATCGGCGTAGCTAACGCTATGGACAATCTAATAAATATTATTCAAGCAGAGAATACCCTAAAAAGAGTTTCTTACAGATTGTATGCCCGTAACATGATTCATGGAGACCTTAACAACGACAATCAATACATCTCCTCTTCAAGTTTTAGAGAAATATATGGTCGCACAAAAAACAATAGAGACGGAGCAGCTTTACTTGGGTTAATAGATTCTACTAGTGAGGAGAAAACCTTTCAGAATATATTGAAATATGAAAAACAAAACAAGGATAATTTTATCTATGGATTATTCTACTGGAACCATCCGCACTACTGCTACAATGCACTGAAAAACATTCGTGTTAGTCGCAAAAACAATAGTGATTTGCTTGAGATTTCCTATACATCAAATGATCCTGGAATTGCGTATAATACCCTCGACATTTTAATGAAAGAGTTTGTAAACGAATACAGAGAAATAAGATATGGAGAAACCGATAAAGTGATAGCTTATTTCAAATCTGAATTAGATCGTATTGGGGCAGAATTAAGGATTGCAGAAGACTCATTAACCAACTATAATATTGAAAAAAGAGTAATAAATTACTACGATGAGACTAAAGAAATCGCAGCCATTAACAAAGAATTTGAATTAAGAGAGCAAAGTGCGACATTGGAATTCAATAGTGCCAAAGCTCTAACTGATCAGCTTGAAGCACGTATGGGAAACAATTTAAAGCAAATTAAAAACAATATTGATTTTATAAATAAATTAAATAAAGTATCTTCTTTAACAGGTGCAATATCAGAAATCCAGAGTTTTGGTTCGGGAGAATCTTCTAAAACAAATAATTTAGTTTCATTAAAAAAACAATTAGACAACACAAGCAAAGAACTTTCGGATATTTCCAATCAATATGTTGAAGATAAATATACTAAAGAGGGTATTGCCAAATCTTCCATAGTCAGTCAATGGTTGGATCAAGTACTTCTTTATGAAAAAGCCAAGTCTGATTTACAAGTAATACAAAAGAACAGACGCGAACTAAATGAAAAATATGTATTTTTCGCCCCGGTTGGATCAACGATAAAAAGAAAAGAAAGAAATATTAATTTTACTGAACAAAATTATCTTTCAGTCTTAAAAAGTTATAATGATGCTCTAATGCGGAAGAAAAATTTAGAAATGACATCAGCCACACTAAAAGTATTGAATCCTCCTGCATTTCCTATCCAAGCTCAACCAACGAAGCGTAAAATAATTGTTATAGCTGCTTTTGCGGGAAGCATCCTATTAATATTAGGTTTCTTCATTTTACTTGAATTGATGGATAGAACACTACATGATAAAGTCCGCACAGAATTATTCACAAATTTAAAAGTAATTGGTGCATTTCCTGGCAAAAGTCTTATAAAATACCGAAATTACGACAAAGCGGTGCAAGCAATAGCTACAAAGTATTTAAGCAGTGCGATTTTGCCCTATTTAGTTAATAAAAAAGAAAAGTTACCTTTCATAATTAATTTTTTGAGCACTGAAGCTGGTGATGGTAAAAGCTTTCTTATTAATGAACTTGTCCAATATTGGAGTGGCGCTGGTCTAAATGTTAAATCTTTAAATTGGAATAAGGATTTTAATGTTTATAGTTCAGAATATTTAATAGCGGAAAGTGTTACAAGTTTATATAATATTGAAAACGAAGACATACTTTTAGTTGAACACCCGGTGCTCAAATCGAATAATATTTCTACAAACCTATTAAATGAAGCAAATCTTAACATTATAATAGTTAGGGCAACACGTGGTTGGAAAGAATCTGATTCTATATTAATTAACAAACTATCAAATCAACTAACAAACAAAGAGTTAGTAATATATTTGAACAAAGCTGAACGTTATGTTGTGGAAGGATATACTGGTATGCTTCCACCTTATAATTCATATCGAAGATTTGTTTATAGGCTTTTGCATCTTGAATTAACAGCAAAATATGAAAATTTACAATAACCATTATAAACTGTTGATTGATCATTTAAAAGATTTGCTTATATCAAAAATATGGATATGGCTGGTTTTAGTATTTGCTTTATATTTATTTTATCAATTAATACTCAGCCAAGATTTATTCTTAGCACTTGGAATTGCATTATTTCCATTTTTAATCATTTTATTCATTGTAATAATTGCTTATTCTGAGAAAGGATTTTATCCTATATTTATTTCTCATTTTATTCTATTATCTATCAGTAGTTATATGGATATAAAATTAGGTGTAGCTACAGTATTGGTAACTCTTGCTGTTTTTATGTTAATAATAGTCAAGGGAATTTATAATAGATTGGAATGGAAACATGCAATTAATCCAATGCTTGTAACTTATTCAATTTGGATGGCATATTGTATTCTCGAAATGGGCAATCCAAATCATGTACAAGAGGCTTGGAATGTATCAATTACTCAGTATGCTGTTTATCCATTGGTTTGTGCCATATTAGTCCCCATATCTATTAAAAATAAAACACATATTCATTGGCTTATTGTTATTTGGTCCATATTTATCCTCTTTGCCGCCTTTAAAGGATACTGGCAAAAAAATGAGGGATTCAATGAAAAAGAATTATATTTTCTATATGAATTGGGAGGAGCAAAAACACATATAATATGGTCGGGAATACGATATTTTTCTGTATTCTCAGATGCTGCAAATTATGGAGTCCATATGGGAATGGCTATTATAGGTTTGGGAATTTCTGCTATTTATACAAAAAATAAATTCCTCAAGATCTATTATCTTCTTGTTACTTTTGCAGCGATTTACGGAATGTTCATTTCTGGGACAAGAGCAGCTATTGCAGTACCATTAGCTGGGATATTCCTATTTACTTTATTAGCTGGTAATATTAGATTTTTTTCTTTGGGTGCTATACTGGGTCTCGGAATTTTTATTTTTTTTAATTTTACTACCATTGGAGATGGAAATCAAAATATCCGTAGAATGCGAACAGCATTTAATCCTACTAAAGACGCATCATACCAAGTTCGAAAGACTAATCAAGAACGAATGAAGATATTAATGTCAAGCAAGCCCTTTGGTTATGGAATCGGATTAGGAGGTAAAGCTGAAAAGTTTCATCCCAAAGAACTAATGCCATATCCACCTGACTCGTGGATGGTAAATGTATGGACAGACACCGGAATAATAGGTCTTACAATCTACATACTATTACATAGCTTCTTGTTTGTTTATTGTAGTTGGATTTTATTATTTAAAATAAAAGATTTTAGATTGAAAGGATTACTTACAGCTTGGCTTTGTGTTTGTTTTGGATACTTTGTCGCAGCTTTTGCTAATGATATTATGCAATATCCAAATTCTATTGTTGTATATACAGGCTTTGGATTATGCGTTGCAGGACCGTTGTTTTCTAATAAATTAAATCAATAAGATGAAAGCCCTATTTCTTATTTTTCATGGATTTGAAGCACACAACGGAATTAGCAAGAAAATCCAGTATCAGGTTGAGGGTTTAATACAAAATGGTGTTGATGTAAAACTGTGTTATCTTGTAATTGACGAACATGGATATCACAAAAGAATGATTAACGACACCATAATCGAAAATTATGGTAAAAGCTTTTTAGCCAAAATTAATAAGAGAATATGCTATAATTCATTGAAAAAATATATTCTTAAAGAGCATATAAATTTTTTATATGTAAGACATGACTTAAATGCTAATCCATTTCTTGTGAGTTTTTTCAAAGCATTGAAAAAAAGGAATATTAATATTATTCTTGAAATCCCAACTTATCCTTACGACTATGAATTTATTCATGCCAGTTGGAAAGATCGTCTCCAAAATTATATTGACAAACTATATCGAAATTGTTTATCAAAAACACTATATAAAATCGTCACATTTACTGATTTTTCACAAATATGGGGAATTCAAACAATAAATATTTCAAATGGAATAGATTTTAATGCAGTAAAATTAAAATCGAACAACAAAACGAATATTGATGAATTAAATCTTATTGGAGTGGCTGATATTCATGCCTGGCATGGTTATGATCGTGTTATTAGAGGTATGATTAACTACTATAAATACAATAGAGATATTAAAGTTTATTTCCATATTGTAGGTAATGGTATTGAACAAGTAATAAACGATTTAAAACAAATAACAAGAGACAATAACCTCAGTGAGTTTGTAAAATTTTATGGACCAAAATCTGGTTTGGAACTAGATTTACTATTTGATTTTGCTGATTTTGGTATTGCAAGCTTGGCAAGACACAGAAGTAATATTGTAAACATTAAAACCTTAAAAAACAGAGAATATGCAGCAAGAGGTATTCCTTTTATATATTCGGAAATTGATTCAGATTTTGAAAACATGCCATATGTATTAAAAGCTCCAGCGAATGAAGAATCAATTGATATTTGTCGGATTATTGATTTTTACTCAAGACTAAACATGACTGCAAAAGAAATAAGAGAATCGATATATCATTTATCTTGGAAGAATCAAATGAAAATCATAATCGAAACCCCAATTAACTCATGAGCTTAAAAATAGTATATTGTATACCCTCCCTCTATTATCCTAGCGGTATGGAAAGAGTTGTAACTTTAAAAGCAAACTATTTTGCAGAAGTTTATGGTTACGAAGTTGTCATCATATTAACGGATGGAAAAGATAAAAAACCATTTTATTCACTTTCACCATTGGTTAGAATAATTAACTTAGACATAAACTATGACGAACTTTACGGTAAATCATTTTTAAAAAAAACAGTTTTATATTTAAAGAAACAACGTATTTTTAAAAAGAGGTTAAGAGATTGCTTATTTAGTTTAAAGCCAGACATTTCAATTTCTACACTTCGAAGAGAAATAAATTTCTTTAATTCTATAAAAGATGGAAGTATAAAAATTGGAGAAATTCATTTTAGCAAAGCAAATTACAGAGATTTTAAAAGTGAAAAATTTATTAATATAGTCCAGAAATCAATTGCATTTTTCTGGATGAGACAGCTAATCTATCAACTAAAAAAACTTGATAAATTTATTACACTAACAGAAGAAGATAAGATGTTATGGACTGAATTAAAGAATGTTCAAACAATAAACAATCCATTATCCTTTTTCCCTGATAGAATTTCTCAATGTGAAAATAAACAAATCATTGCAGCAGGAAGATACGTTCCACAAAAAGGGTTTGATTTACTAATTGAAGCATGGAGCCTTGTTGAAAAAAAACATCCTGATTGGAAACTTCTAATTTTTGGAGATGGTGATAGAAAATTGCTTGAAAATATTATTAATAAGAATAATCTTCAGAATTGTTATTTAAAACATTCAACAAACGATATTGCATCTGAATTTATTAATAGTTCCATCTATGTACTAAGCTCAAGATTTGAAGGATTTGGAATGGTTATTATTGAAGCTATGGCTTGTGGAGTACCACCAATTGCCTTTGATTGTCCATGTGGTCCAAAAGATATTATATACAATTTGAAAGATGGTATACTTGTTAACTCAGGAGATATAAATGAATTAGCTGAAAAAATATGTTTTTTAATAGAGAACGAAGATTTAAGAAAAAATATGGGTATTAATGCCCGTAAAAATGCTGAAAGGTTCAAAATAGAACATATTGCAGAGCAATGGAAACTCTTATTTGAAGAACTCATTAACAAATCCAATAATAAATAGTAAGTGAATAGAATAATATTACCTTTAGATTTATTTTGAAATACATAATCTCTTATTCAAAAGAAACCTAAATATATAATTTATTATATTAATACAATAAATATATGAAATGGTACAATAAATATTTGTCTGTATATAACACTTCATTATCAAGCACGTATGGTGAGATAATAAATGAGGTTAGAAATAATATATCAAATCTTCAAAGCAAAAATCCGCTTGTTACAGTTTCTGTAATTGCTTATAATGAAGAAAAACATTTACTAGGGTGTTTATGGTCGTTGAGCGAAATGAAATGTAAGTATCCAATCGAAATTATTGGAGTCAATAATGATTCGAAGGATAAGACTGAAGATATATTTAAAGCAGTTGGGTTGCCATATTATAATGAGTATCAACATAGTTGTGGCTATGCCAGAAAGTGTGGATTAGAGCATGCAAAAGGTAAGTTTCATATCAACATCGATGCTGATACGCTATATCCTCCAAAGTACGTTGAGATTATGGTTGACTCGCTAATGAAACCCGGTGTAGTTGCAGCAAGCTCATTATGGAGCTATATACCAGATAAAGATCATTCATCGATTGGTTTAAAATTGTACGAATTCACTCGTGATTGTCATTTATTTATTCAATCATTTAAAAGACCGGAATTGAGTGTAAGAGGTTTGGTGTTTGCCTATCATACTGAATATGCAAAAAAAGTTGGCATTAGAGTAGATATAAAACGGGGTGAAGATGGTTCTCTTGCCCTGGGATTAAAGAAATATGGTAAAATAACCTTCGTGCGTAAATCTGCTGCTAGAGCAGTAACAGGATATGGTACAGTAGGTATTGATGGCTCATTATATAACAGCTTCAAAGTTCGAGCTATTAAATCTTTAAAAAACATTTTTAGTGTCTTCTCTGCAAAAAAAGAATATAATGATGAAGATTCTAATCTTATAAAATAATTGAATCAAATATGGCAATATTATTCTGGATCTTTCTGCTGGTTATTTTTTATACTTATCTGGGATATGGGATTATTCTTTATGTCCTTGTTAAGATTAAAGAGTTTTTTGTAAAGCGAAAAGAAAAATTAAAGCCGCTTGATTTACCTGAAGTGACTCTCTTTATAACTGCTTACAACGAAGAGAAGATCATTGAACAGAAGATGGAAAATTGCAGGGCACTCTCCTACCCTTCAGAATTATTGAATATCGTTTGGGTAACGGATGGATCGGACGACGGGAGTGTTGAGCTTTTGTCGGCATACGCAGATGTAAAAGTACTGCATAAACCAGGAAGAAACGGAAAAACGGCAGCAATGAACAGGGGGATGACGTTGGTTGAATCTCCTATTGTTGTATTTACCGACGCTAATACCTTTCTGAATAAAGAGGCTATTCTGGAAATAGTATATGAATTTACCGATCCGAAAGTTGGCTGCGTAGCGGGAGAAAAAAGAGTTGTTTCCAAAGAAAAAGATTCTGCCACTGCCGGTGAAGGAATTTATTGGAAATATGAATCTGCACTAAAAGAACTGGATTACAGGCTTTATTCGGCTGTTGGTGCTGCCGGTGAGCTTTTTGCCGTGAGAAAAGAGCTGTATGAACCCATGCCTGCAGATACACTATTGGATGATTTCATTTTATCATTAAAAATTGCTCAAAAAGGATATAAAATTGCCTATTGCAGCAAAGCATATGCAGTTGAAACAGCGTCGCTTAACATGAACGAAGAAAAAAAGCGAAAAGTTAGAATTGCAGCCGGAGGATTACAATCCGTTTGGCGTTTAAGTGGGTTGTTTAATATTTTCAGATACGGTTGGCTTAGTTTTCAATTTATAAGTCACCGGGTACTGCGATGGACTATCACCCCATTGTTTCTTTTTCTACTAGTACCAATCAACTTAGTGCTGGCATTAGGGGGAGATACATTTTATATGGTCGCACTATTTCTGCAGGTTACATTCTATCTTATGGCATACGCCGGATACTTATTTGAAAAAAAGCAGATAAAAAATAAATTTCTATTCATTCCTTATTACTTTGTATTTATGAACGTAAATGTTTTGCAGGGATTTAACTATTTATTTCAGAATAAAGGCAAAGGAAGTTGGGAAAAAGCAAAAAGAGAATAAGTTTTGACAAAAACAATAGTTAAATCAAAATATATTATTGAATTAATTCAATTTTTTATACATTTGTAATCTAAATGATAAGATTAGTAAGGGAGGAAGACTTATGAGTGATAAAATGGCTGCTGACTATAGCGTTCTGATAGTGGATGATGTGCCTACCAATGTAATGTTGGTGCAGGCTATTCTGAAGAAGGAAGGTTATACTCTATTAACTGCTAATAGCGGTAAGAAAGCACTTGAAATGACCGATACTCATAATCCAAATCTTATTTTGTTAGATATTATGATGCCCGAAATGGATGGCTTTGAGGTTTTACAACGACTGAAAGAAAATCCGAAAACGAATCATATCCCTGTAATTATTATGTCTGCATTAAGGGATATGCAAAGTGTTGTAAGGGGATACCAGCTTGGAGCTGTTGAATATGTAACGAAACCTTTTCAAAGAGAAGAACTTGTCAAACGTGTGGCCCACCGTTTTGAGTTATTCAGCATTAAACGGATAAAAAGAGAGTTGGAACGAACGATAGAATCTAGAGACACCTTGTATTCTGTAATTGCTCACGACCTTCGCTCTCCCCTTGGTTCTTTGCAGATGATGAATAACGCCATTTTAATGATGGTTGATAAAGATAAAGTTGGAGATGAAGTTTTTGAGATGTTGAAGATGATGAATAAAACTTCTGAAGAGATATTCCTTTTATTGGACAACCTCCTTAAATGGGCTAAAAACCGGCTGAACAAACAGATTGTTTTTAAGCAGGTAACCGATGTTAACAGTATAGTAGACAGTACGGCTCAAATTTACATACCTGTGGCAGAGCAGAAAGGGATTACACTGGAAATTCTAAATATCGACAAAGAATTAAACGGTTTTGTTGATATTGACATGCTAAAAACAATCATACGAAATCTAGTCTCCAACGCATTGAAATTCACCTATTCAGGTGGTAAGGTTGTAGTCGAGACGAAGGAATCTGAGAATGGAATAGTTGTTAGCGTAAGTGATTCCGGCAAAGGAATGACAGACGAAGAGATAGATAAGCTGATCAATAAAAACATCAATTTCACTACCTATGGAACCAATAATGAAAAAGGTTCCGGTTTAGGATTGATGCTTTGCAAAGACTTTATCAAGTTACATAATGGCGAACTCTCTATCAATTCAAAACCGGGTGAAGGTTCAACATTCAGTTTCACATTACCCTCAGGTAATTAACTCTCAATTAGCTGTTTGACAGGATCGGGATCTTAATCCAGAATTTAGAACCGCAGCCAATTTCACTGGTAAATTTAAGTTCACCCCCCATCTCTTCTGTCAGTTTTTTCGCAATTGGTAATCCCAATCCGAATCCCTGTGTAAAATTGTCGGCCTTAAAAAAGCGGTCAAACAACACGTGATTATAATTTTTATCGATACCAATTCCAGTATCCTCTACGTAAATACGAACAAATTGTTTGTCGGTATTTTCTTCAGATTGGATTTCGTACCCAAAACGGATACTTCCTTGATTCGTAAACTTTACGGAATTATCAATTAAATTTGACAATACCTGATGTAGTCGTTTCGGATCGGTGTACAAAAAGACTGACGGTAAGATGTTGTCATCAAAAATAAAACTCACTTCCGGCTTAGTTTTCTGACTAAACATATTATAAACAGACCGACAAATGTCTTTCAATTCTACACTTCTCATTTTAAATTCAAACTTGTCGACTTCCAACGAAGATAAATCAATTATGTCATCAATAAGCTTTAAAAGCTGGTTACTGTTTTCATTTATAATATTCAGGTAGTAATCTCGTTCAAATTCATCATTAGCATCTCCCACAATGGAAGCAAAACCGATGATTGCGTTGAGGGGAGTACGTATCTCGTGACTTATGTTGGCCAGGAAATTCGTTTTAAGACGATCGGATTCCCTGGCTTTAATAAGCTCCAATTCATTGTTGTGCTGCTCTGTTATATCCCACAGCATCGCCACTAAGTAAACTTCATTTTTCGATTGCACACGTGTTCGAAGTGCGTTTACAATGCGTATCCTTCCGGAAGGATCTTTATAGTTTACAGCATATTCGCTAAAACTACCCTCCGCAATAGCTTTTAAATCTTTATTCCTGATTTCGGAGGCCCATGTTTGATCCGGAAATAAATCAAAATCTGTTTTCCCTAATATATCTTTTGCCCGCCTATTCATAACATGTTCTGCCTCCGAATTAAAATAGACGTACTTAAAATTATCCGATGCATTCTTAACAGATACAACAAGAGGAATATTACTAAGAATAATATCCATTATTGCATTTAATCTGTTAATTTCATCCTGCTGCACAATTTTATCGGTGATATCTCTAACAATATGCATTGTGTTACCATCTTCCAGAGAAGACACACGTGATTTAAAAAAACAATGCTTTCCATTTATCAAGAGAGAATAATCAAATTCCATTTCAACATTATCTTCAAGAGCTTGATTAATCTTTTCTTTGAATAACAAAGATTTCCCTGCATCAAAAATATCATCAATTGATTTTCCTACTGTGTCTTTTTCGGATAAATACAAACCCTTAGACTTTGTACCGGAAGCAAACACTTTTAGAAATCTATACTCTTTAGAAATAACAAATATCAAATCCGGAATGGCATTTAAAATTGGATCACTCTCTCTCTCAAGATTTATTAATGAATTTTCGAGTAGAGCTTCTTGTGAAATATCACTTGTATAAAAAACAATCTTTGTTGGCTTTCTATTAACATCATGTTTAAAACCTCTGGCATTAACCCTTATCCAAATCGTCCGGTCATTAATAACACGTCTATAAGTAGTACTATAGTGAGTGATTTCACCATTTAAAAGAGGTTCAAAATAAGAGTCCCGAATTCTTGCTAAATCATCAGGATGAATAGACTCATAAAACTTTTGCTTATTAGGATAATTAACTTGTGGAATAAATTGAAAAAGGCTATTATCTTTAAAATCATTAAGAACCGGATCAATATAGACCTGATCATTGACTACATCGTATTCCCAAATTATGGAATTACCTGTATTAATAGCAACCTGCAGTTTTGTAAAACTATCTTCCAGTATGGCATGCTGCTGATGATGTAATGTATCATCCACAATCACGACAAAATACCCCTTAATGGTTTGATGTTTTGTATATAAAGGAATCCCCCTTACAGATAAGTATTTTATACAATCTTTGTATATAGAGGAGTAAGTGATTTTCGAAAAATCGTATGTTATCAATACATTGAAAGCGTTGCCTTTATAAACCTCCTGTAAAATTTCATCGGAAACATTCGGATCCTTAAAGTTGTTAAAGTCCTCGAAGGCGTCTTCATTCACACCAAATATCTCCCTATCTGCCTTGTTACAAACTACAACGACTCCCTTTTCATCCAACACTTCGACACCGCATGGCAATAAATCAAAGATTTTTTTGAATTTAGCCATCCGATAAATTTCTTCATCTCCAATAATATCTATAAGGTCTTCAATTAATAATTGATCCGAAATATTTTCTATAATACTATCCATACGATTCGATTTAAGTCCCAAAAATACAGTCTACATACTATAATTCAGAATAAACCATAAGCAATAAATAGCTTCACTATTAATTAAATACTAATAATGTATATATAATTACAAACAGGTTCACTTTAAATATAATTCCTAAATATACAATTATTTTTTATTATGAAAGCTGTAAACATAAAAAAAGGATAAATGATTTGTATTCATTTATCCTTTTATATAATTATAGATAATACTTATTTATTATAAACCTTACCGGATTGAGGTGATAAGTACCAATTAGCATTGTTTGATCCTCCAGATTTTGCCCAATTCAGGAAGTTAGGATATGCATCTTGAATTTTAATAGTTTCTATAGGATATTTAAATTCGGCTGTTGGTATTAATAATCCCCATACCATATTGTTATAGTCTGTATAATCCAACGGATCACTTTTTACTTTTGAAGTAGGTTTATAACCTGCCAAATGTACTTCTTTTCTGTTCACATCGTTATTCTGTCCTACGATCAGATAAAAGTTCAAATTAGAAATATTGATATCAGATTCAGAAACACTGTTATTAAATGCAACTTCAAACTTATATGATTTTGAAGCGTATTTAGTTTTAGAAGGATCCGTATTTGTTATACCTGGTGATGAAACACCAAAGGTACTGTATACTTCCGGGAATAGAATTAGGTTCGCTTTCTCCTGTCCGTTTTCTTTCGTACCTATACTACTTGTTGAAGATACTAAAGACAAACTTCCTGAAGCAATTTTATCGAACTGAACACCCAAAGCCAAACGGTTTGTTGCTCCAGCAGCAACAGGTGTTATTTCGAATGACAACGTAGCTAATTTATTATTGTTTCCTTTCGAATAGGATATTTTATCAATTGTAAATACAAAGTCATTCATATCATAATCTCCCAATGCAGGCCAGTTATCTTCCATGGCAAAAGTATACTCATTTCCTGTTTCTACTTTAATTGGGAAAGTTGGATTGGTTGGTGTACCCGTTCCTGGATCTTCAGTTGCTCCGGAACCGTTACAAGCAGTCTCTTCGATGGCTGTTTGAGGACTCTTTGTCAATTTGACATTTCCTGTTGTTTTATACAATAACCGTGAATCGTATGAAGGCGCAATAGCAGCTTCAATAGATCCTACTATAGATAAATGTTCAGAAAAATTAGAAGTCGGACCTACTGTTCCTGATTTTATATAGAACAGTGGTTCAAGGTTACTTTCTTTTGCCCCATTAATTTCAACATGGTAATTGAAAACAGCTCCATTCGCTACAGCAGTACTTGTTGGTAAATTATAGTCAGCAACATCTCCTATCGAGAATATGGCATTCCCTTTTAATGTAATAGTCGAATTATTACCCCAGAAGTCTTTGCAAGCCAACAATGAACCAGACGCAGAATTAATTGTTCCTTGTTCTGTATATAGGTCGTCGCATACGGTAAAACAGTTATTATTCAATGTTCCGCCGCCGCCACCAAAGTTCAGATAAGCAATCTCCATGTGGTGATTGTTATCAATCACAAACTTATTGGTCAACGAAACTTCAGTCGCTTTTATCTCGCCGTTGTTCTCCAGCTTTGTTGTAGAATTACCTGTTAGTTTTCGTACATTAAACAGATTGTTATTTTGGATTCCGGCACCATTGGTAACCTCAACATCTTGCGAATTTAAAGTACCGTTGTTTACAATCTTAGGATTGTTCCATCCCATCTCTATATTCTTTGCATTTAATGTACCGTCATTAATGACCAGGGTGTTGACTCCAATTTTCGAATTAGAAGCATTCAGGTTTAGTGTTCCTCCTTCATGTATGGCCACTACTATATTCTGTCCGTACCAATTAAGATCTGAATCTGCTGTAACCTTACCCTTAGGCAACACTACAATTTTGCAACCATCTGTTAATGGGAACTGTCCACTAAAAGTGGTGCTGCCAGCCACGTATAATTCAATTTTATTCTGTCCTCCGGGGAAAGTAATCTGATTGTTTGTAACGCCTTCGGGAAGGTAATAACTTTTATTAGCCGCAAGGGTTACAGCACCAGCACCTAAAGTAGTGCTTCCTGCCGGTAATTTATAATCACTCGCTCTATCTGCACTGGCAGGAATAGCGCGTGTATTAACCACAGAGCTGGATGTGCTTTTGGTTGTTATGGAATTAGTGGAAAAATCACAGATTGCGGTTGTAGCAGATGTTACATCTACAATCATAACAACTTCTCTTTGCAGAGGATCAATCTGTTTGATATACAAAACACTATCCGACTGAGATACAACAACATCTTCAACATATGGAGCTCTTTCAGTGGCTACTCCAGCAGTAAGAAGTTTTAAATTGTTATTACTTGCCAATGGATTCTGGTTGTAAACCTCCACCATATAAAAATTCGCACCATTGTATTGATCATCCACATTTACGGTTAAATTTACACTTTTGGTAGTAGTAAACTTAAATCCTACAGGGATTTCGGCATCAGGGTTCTTCTCGGCAATTACTTCCGGATCGTAAAGATCCTTCACACAACTGGAAAAAAGCAAGGTACTTGTAAGTACAGTAAAAGATAAAACTCTAAACATCGGTTTCATAGTCTAACTATTATTCTTTGGGTACTAATAACTGCCAAGATTTATCGTAATCTCAGCTTTTTGTGTTCATCTGGAAAATTTCAGTTGCAAATTTACGTAATTAATTAAATCCTACTACATTTCATCTCAGACTATTTTAAATCGTTTAAACATTTTTAACCTAATATCTATTTTCACCCGATCAAAATACTCTGTTGTAAATCAGAACTTAAAATCTACTCCAGTATTTCACTATTTAACATCTACACACACTTTAAAGTTCAATATTATAGTATTTTATTTTATTATAAAGTGTTTTTCTATCAATACCTAGTATTTGAGCTGCTTTGGACTTATTATTTGAGGTTTGTGACAGGGCAGAAAGTATCAACTCTTTTTCATGATCTTCGTTGCGCAAGGGTTCGTGCGTTAAATTCTGATTATGGCCGTTTTGTTTAAATTCTTCCGGCAATTCATTTAATGTTATATACTTTCCTTTTGCAAGCAGTGTAGCATACCTGATTACATTTTTCATCTGGCGCAGATTTCCCGGCCAACCATAACTTTGGAACAAATTGATTGTTTCGTTATCGAATCCAAGAATGGATTTACTTAACTCTGCATTTGCAACATCCAAAAAATTGTTGGCAAACAACATAAGATCTTCTTTTCTTTCACGAAGATCCGGAATCCGGATGGAGAATTCGTTTATACGATGATACAAATCTTCTCTAAAGTCGCCTTTATCTATCGCCGACCTTAGATTTTCGTTGGTAGCAGACAGCAGTCGTACATCGATTGTTATCTCCTGGTTACTCCCAATCGGTTTGATTTTGCGTTCCTGCAAAGCCCGCAACAATTGCACCTGTACTTCGTAGCTAAGGTTTCCTATCTCGTCCAGAAAGAGTGTCCCTCCATGCGCCGCTTCAAACGCCCCTACCTTATTATCAATTGCTCCGGTAAAGGATCCTTTTATGTGGCCAAAAAACTCCGAAGCAGCCAGATCTTTGGGAATCGCCCCACAATCCACGGCAACAAAGGGAGCATCGCTGCGCTTACTCAAATCATGAATCCGGCGAGCAATATGTTCTTTACCCGTACCACTGGAACCATTAATCAGTACAGACATATTCGTTGGGGCAACCAAACGAACATGTTCATACATCTGTCGGGCCAGCTGGCTTTTTCCTTCAATGTACGAACCGGTCTCTTCGGGCTGTTTCTCTTCGGCTTCGACAGGGTTGGTTAAATTTTCATGTATTTTTGTGAGCAACAAATCCGGCTGAACCGGTTTGGATATATAATCGGAAGCCCCCAACTTCATTGCCTTGACTGCCGTTTGAATATCGGCATAACTTGTCATCATGATTACGGGCAACAGAGGATTCTGGACTTTCACCCATTGCAATAAATCGATCCCATCACTATCCGGCAATCGTAAATCGGAGATAATAAGTTCAAAATCTTTGTCGGAAAGATGTTGTTTCGCATCTTTCACATTCGCTGCCGAAGTGACATCAAATCCTTTTTTACCCAACCATGTTGAGAGCATTAAAGAAAAAGTCAGATCATCTTCAACAATTAGAATCCGCACCATAATTATTTTCAGAATTAAGAATATACAAAAGTAATAAAATTAATCTTATTGATAAAGTAGTATTTTCTTTATCTGCGTAATTAACAAAAAAGGAGTCCCCGTAAGCAGTGACTCCTTTCTGTATATTAAACTCAATTAATTTATTATTTTGCCTCTTTCTTTGCAGCCTCCTTACAGCATTGCTTTTTGTCGGCAGTAGCTGTACAGCAACTCTTCTTGTCGGCTTTTTCTTTACAACATTCTTTCTTTTTATCACACTGCTCTTTTTTTACTTCACTTTTAGCCGGAGCTTTTTTAGCATCCTGAGCATTAACGGTCAAAGCTGTTACGCTAGTCAACACTGCGATAGCAATTAAAAATTTCTTCATAACTTCTTTAATTAATTGATTTACTGATCTACGTATAGTATCAAAAGATACCGCAGCGAAAATAATATGTTTTCTTTATTTCACAACCAAATTTTTAGTTAATTAAACAGAACATTTTTATCGGCGTCAAAAGTTACTCCCTATTGAAATCTGATTGGAGTATCGAACTCCTGCCACCCTTACACAAAAGCATGTCTGTTTCTGGTATAACCATCGGGTGTAAAATATTTCAGGATGGATTTTGTGAAAGTGTCCAGACTTTCAGTAGAATCATTTCTGATATGTCTGGTTTCTCAGGTTAAAGAATCTAATATTGTCTGCTCAAATCAGTAAAAGTCATACTTAAATCAGTAAAAGTCACAACACCCCCTTTGCGTAAATTTTCCCTTAAGTGAAAAAAAAACTTCCCTTAAGGGAAAAATATTTTTTACTTAAGGGAAAATTTGCAGGTACTTCGCTTCTCATTTGCAGGTACTTTTTCTCTAAAATGTATATACATTTTGCGTTGTTTCCTATGACTTCTAAAATTGAAAGATATATGAATCACTCATCAAAGATATATGAACTGTTTGTCAAAGATATATGAACTTTCGCCCAAAGATATATGAATCATTTCCCGATCCTATAGGATTGAATTTCAAACATAATAAGTGGTCGGATGCCTGATTACAATCTATTAAACCATACAAGGCGGCATCGCGAACACGCTTACAGATGACAGATGAAAAGCATCTGTCACACAGCATCTGTCATGCCCGGAACCCTCATCAATAAAGGGATCTGCCATCAAAAATGAGAGATGACAGATGATTTTGAAAAAATTCAATTTGGCTGCACGTAGGAAGCTTTGAAAGCAAAAAAGCACCCCATAAGAGGTGCTTCCTTGTGTTTTGCAGACTTAAATAAATTCGTATTTCTATTCTTTTCTTATAATCATACTCTCTCCTCCATTTTTACTGCATTACTACTCATATTTTATTCTCAATTTATACAAACATTGTCAATGCTGCCACACTAGATAGAACAACAATAAAAACAAATACCTTCTTCATGATCTTCAACCTCCACTTTTTCATTCTTAACCAGGTTCGTTATTAAAAGAGAATCGAAAATCATGCCAAAGAATCGTTTGTTTTGAGAATAATATTAATATTCTCATTTACAGACCATAGTAAAATTACGGGCCGTAAATGAGAATATAAGGAGTGAGGAATCGCAGCCACACCTGTGGAATTAATCTACAATCTTATGCCGTATAGAGGAAACAATCTTTCCAATTTTATCGATTGAGCTGGTCATAAGAGACGACCATTCGGCATCCGAAAGCGGGTCCGACTTCTTCTCCAACGTTTCCAGCGCAGGAGTCAGATCCTTCGCACCTATCATAGAGAACAGGGGTAAGAATTTATGAGCCAGTCTGGCTGCCTCTTTCCTGTCCTTTTTCTCCAAAGCTTTCTTAAACAGACTCAGATTATGACTGGTCTCGTCGCAAAAGGTCTTCAGAATCGCATTAGACGCCTGGGCATCGTCTCCGGCAAAAGCCGTAAGTGCATCCAAATTTAATTCGGAAGCAGCAGAAATATGATCCGGGAAAATTGTTCTTAACAGATCCTGCAGTTGCTTAAGGGTATAGGGCTTGGTAAGAAACGCAGTAAAACCGGCGTTTGCCAGATCGGAGTCGTTGGGAACGCTTCCGGAAAGAGCAACCACAGGCATCGATGCTATTTCCTTATTATCAAGCGATCTGATCACTTTAAGAAGTTCGAAACCACTCATCTGAGGCATCTGTATATCCGTAATCACAAAATCATAGGACTCTTTCTGAAGCAGCTCTTTTACCTTCGAAGCATCGGAACATTTCTCCACAAGTATCCCCTGATAACCAAGCAACTCTTTGGCCAGAGCAAGCTGTATCGGATCGTCGTCAACCAGCAAGCAGTGAAGAGATGGTTTAGAGTCGGATGGTTGGACGGCTGACAAATCCGCATCAACCGCCTTCACCTCTTGTACCGAGGTTGCAGCCAATGGGATATCTACACAGAACATACTGCCCTTTCCCACTTCACTTTCGAAGGAGAGCGTACCGTTCATCAACACTACCAGCTTATGAGTAATGGCCAGTCCCAGTCCGAATCCATCGGCTCCTTCGCTTCCGGCAACCCGGGTAAACTCATTGAATAACTTATTTTTATCGGCTTCCGGAATGCCACATCCCTGATCCGAAACAATAATGTGTAAAGTATATTTACCTGATTCATGGGTAACTTCATAGCCCAGCACAACCGATCCCTTTGCCGTGAATTTAATGGCATTGGAAAGCAGGTTGCTGATAATCTGTCTGATTCGGATAGGATCTCCTTCCATAAAAAGATCTTTGGCCTCATTCTTCTCGTGTATCACAAACTTCAAACCTTTCGTATCTGCCATGGGCTTGAAGCTGAGATAGATTTCGTTTAGAAGCGAGGATACATTAAACGGAACAATATTGAATTCCATCTTATTGGACTCGAGGCGATGGAAATCCAACAGGTCGTTAACCAATGCCAGTATATGCCCCGAAGAAGCATTCATATTATCCAGATAGTATCGCTGTCTCCCATCGGGATGGAGCCGTTGCAGCAATTCGGTATATCCAATAATCGAAGATAGCGGGGCACGGATATCGTGACTGATGGTAAGCATCAACTTTTCACGCATCACCAGTAAGTCTTCCGCATATTTCTTGGCTTTCTCCAACTGTCTGCGATAGAATTTACTACGCGATACGTCTTTAGCGATCAGGTAGACAAACAACAGAACAATTATGACGGAGAGTATGGCAACCGCCGCGATAAACCGTGAAGCTGAACCTATTATCTGCTGTTTGCTGTTCATGCTTTCCAGTGAAGCGTTCAGCTCCTGACTCTCGATATCGCGCAACATGCTATCTACTTCGCGGGAGATCTGACGGTTATCGTATCTCAACTTCCCGGCATATTCTACAATAAGTGCATAAAGTTCTTTCCGTTGTCCGGCTACATTGCGCTGCAATCGTTTCAATACACTCGAAATGGTATCCGACGGATTATATACTCCGCCCGTTTTATCGGCGATATACTCGCGGGACGATCGTCGAACTACACCGCTGTCTCCTTTTGAAGGCGAAAACACATCGGCTACCCGTTTTAAGAAACTTTTTGGTTTTTTCTTTACAAACACCGTGTCTTCGTGCACCTGCACCTTCTTAAGCATAGCCACCTCTTTGGCCAGTTTATCCTGCGAAGCCAGCACTTTATTGATGTTCTGGTTGTATAGCTTTTCAAAATCTGCATCATTCCAGATGCTAAGGAGCTCTTTAGTGTTATATCTCTTACGTTCGATCAGAGAGCTGATCGTATCAATAATGACATGTTGGGAGGAATCGTTGGACAGCATACGGAGCGAATCCAAATTTCGCTGAGCAAGATCGAAGGTTTCATCCAGAATCGCTCCGGGATTCACTTCGGTAGTATCTGCCTTCTTACCAAAGTCAACAAACTGACTTAATGCTTCGCTTTCGTACAGCAGCGACTGCGTATTGGTAACCAGGTACACTTTCCGCCTGGAGATATCATCCGTTGTATTTTCTGTTGCAAATTCTTCTACAATATTAAAAATGTAGATTACCGAAAGGATGGCTGCTGCGATAAGTAAGCCATACCCTATAAGGACTTTTCTTGTAATATGGAAACGCTCTTTCATCACACATCTTGTATTTTGAGCAAAAGTAATAAAATATACAAAAGAACAACAATCTTGCATTACAAAGTATAGGAACTAACTACTTTAACATGCACCAGAATAATGAACCACTGCAGGCAGGTTAAGCGAAAGGCTAAGCAGGGAATCATTAATACAAAACAAGTATGCTGTAAATAGAAAAGGGTGCCTCATCAAACGGAGACACCCTTGTTCAGGTAAAATTATATATCAATTATTGAACATCTTACTTCGGAAAGTAAGACATAGATCAAAGTTACAATTTATTATAGAGCAAATGCCGGTTTACGGTGAATCCACTGACCACGAGTAAAGTCGGGGAAGTCAACAACCGCACCGCCTCTGGCAACCGACATCTCAGACAAGCCCGAGATAGCACTCCATGCAGCTGCATCGTAGCAGTCCATCGGAGCCGGTTTCTTATTTCTGATTGCGTCGATTAAGTCGTACATCATGATGTAGTCCATACCACCGTGACCAGCTTCTTTGGCTTTCGCCTCCAGTGAGCTCCACAATTTGTGGTCGTACTTCTTGAACCACTCCTCAGAATCATCCCAGTAGTGAGGTTTAGCCGACTTTCCTTCAATGTATACATGATCGCCGTCATTCATCCACAAGCCATCCGTTCCCTGAATACGGAAACCTAAAGAATAAGGACGTGGAGAGTTGGTATCGTGTGTAACAATAACAGTCTGACCATTTGCACACTTAATCATAGAAGTAACAATATCACCACAATTAAAGCGTAGTTTAGCCAAAGGATGATTTTCGCCACCGTTATCTACAACGAATTTATGAAGACCACGTGATTGAGTAGCCATTGCCGATAATGAAAGGAAACGGTTACCACGGTTGATGTCCAAACAGTTGGCTACCGGACCGGCACCGTGAGTTGGATACAGGTCGCCGTTACGTGTGATAGAATGGTTTGTTCTCCATTGAGCTTCTGCAAAAGCCTCTTTACCCATTTTCAATTCGCCGCCCGGTATGTAGCTATAGTTCTTTCCGTCGTTGAATTTGATATTACGTAAATCGTGCTCGTAACCACAACGGGCATGAATCACCTCGCCGAACAATCCCTGACGGGTCATATTAAGTGCAGCCATCACATCCCTGCGATAACATACATTTTCCATGATATTAAGATGGCTGCCAGTTGCTTCGGATACATTAACTAAGTCCCAGCACTCTTCAAGCGTATTGGCTGCAGACACCTCAACACCTACGTACGGAACGCCGGCCTTCATAGCTGCAACAGACATAGGTACGTGCCATTCCCATGGGCTGGCAATGATAACACAGTCAAACTCTTCGTTGTTAAGCATCTGTTCAAATGCACGTTCGCTGCCTGTATATACCTTTGGAGCTGCTACGTTAAATTTGGCAATATGTTTCAGTGTGCTGTCAAGCGGTCCTTGCTGTATATCGCAAATGGCCACAATCTTGTTTCCTTCAATGGCAAGCACATTGTTAATGTGTTCCTGACATCTGGATCCGGTTCCGATAAAACCAAAACGAAGTTTACCGTCGTCTTTTCCGGCTGGTTTCTTTTTTGCTTGTGTTTCTGATAAATTAGCTGCTACAGCATGATTGGCTACTGCAAGTCCTGCAGTTCCAATACCTGCAACTGTCATCTTCTTAAGAAATGATCGGCGCGTGTTTTCCATTTTTAAAATAAATTAATTATAATACGTTTTGTGTGTGTTTAATTCGCAAAATTAAAGGTTTAAATTTACGAAACAAACAATTATCAAATTAAAAACGGGACAACAACGGAATTAATCCGTTTTGTTGTCCGTTTTTTTATTAATAATCCTTAGGGATTTTGTGTCAATTTACAATTAATGCTTGCGTAAGCATTGATCTGATCTTGCGGGATAAACTGAACTACCCGTGTATCTGTTGCCTTAATTTCTTCCATGGCGTTATGCGGACCCGGATAATGGCGTGTCAATGTTCCTCCGTTACGGTATACATCAAAACTGCGTTCTGCTTCGTAAGCAAGCTCCAATTGTCTTTCCTTATCAATCAGTTTGGCGGCATTGGATGCGTTAAGCGAAGTATAACCTTGACCCGGTAACGAACGCTCGCGAATCACATTCAAATTAAGTACAGCATTGGCATAGTCACCCTTCTTGGCGTAACACTCTGCTAGGTTCAGATACATCTCTGCCAGGCGGGAGATGATGGGTGAATGCAAATGAGATTCGCCCTCCTGTTTTGAGCACTTGTAAATGTAGAACATCGGATAAACCCTGTTCAGGAGCATCATGTAATCTTTCACCCCTTTATAGGTCTTGCCTTTGTAGTTGATTGAATAATAACCCTGTTCCTTATCTAATTCGGTAAGCTGATAGGTAGTGGTAACATCTTTTCCGTCAACCTGCTCTGTTATCTGCACATACAAAGAACCATCCGTATTGTATTTGATCGGGCTCTGAACATAGTTGTAGTTTGTCTGCGCACCGCTTGCATTGTAAACATCCTTGATAAAGCGGAAGGCTTCAATCTTTTTATTCTCATCCTGACCTACATACTGGGGTACGATGAATGCAGAACGGGCATCTTTTCCGCGGCCTGTCTCATCCAGCAATTCCATATACTTGGCACTTGCATACATTTCACCCCAGCCCATTCCGTCGATGTTGGCATACATACCACCTATACCGTAGTAATGATCGTATCCTGAAAACTCGGACGATACACGCTTAACCGCAAAGATGGTTTCCGTTTGTGCGCCGTCTTCGGGCGAGAAAGTATTGTATTTCATAAAATTCTCTCTGTTGAGAAGCTGGTAACGACCACTTTCAATCACCTTTTTAGCATAGTAGATGGAAGAATCTGCATAGGTTGTATTGGGGTTCTCGTACGTACCGCTCATGTACATGTACACCCTCGACAACATGGCCTGAGCTGCCTCGCGGGTGGCATAGGCGGCTGTCTTGTTTTCATTCATCAGCGCCTCACCTTTACGGAGGTCGGCAATTGCCTGCGCATAGGTATCTTTAACCGAAGCACGGTCCGGCAAAACCAGGTTGTTCAGGTCGGCCGGCAATCCGTTTACGATGGGAACCCCCAGGTTTGTTTCGGGCGACTGATAATAAGGTCTTCCATACGCTCTGCACAGATAGAAATACATGGTACCACGCAGGTAGTAAGCCTCACCCAGACGCTGATCAACTTCGGGAGTCTCGCCCTCTTCAACCAGCTTCATCAGGTCGCTTGCCTGCGAGATCACCTTATAGCTGTTATTCCAGAATGTATTTAAACGACCGTTGGAAGGAGTATGCTGATAAGATATAAATGTATAGAAAGCATCTGTAGACGAACCCCTTATCATCATATTGTCGCCGGCATATTCGCCAACGCGGTGCATTACATCCGACCAACCCTTCAGCTGAGCGTAGCAACCATTCAATAATATATCAAGCGAGGCTTGTTTATCTTCGGTGATTTTATCTGCCGAGTATTTATCATAAGGCAACCGTTCAATGTCGCAAGCCGTAAATGAACATGCGGCTGCCAGTGCTATTGTTAGTATCTTTTTCATCTTTTCTTACAATCAAAATGTTACATTAAGGCCAAACATAAACTTACGGGTAGACGGATACACAGCCGTTGTTACCCCTGTGATTTTCCCATCATGGGGAGGTATTTCCGGGTCAACACCCGAGTAATCGGTAAGCGTAAACAAATTCTCGCCAGAAACGAACAGACGCAGGTTCGAGATATACCACTCCGGCAAAGCCAGGTTATAACCAATGGTAAGGTTACGCAGTTTCAGGTACGATCCGTCTTCAAGAAAACGAGAAGAGGCTTTGTTTGAGTTCGTACCGTTGTTATAAATTCCCTGTGGATGCGTTGCGATATCGCCGGGCTTCTCCCAACGGCTCCAGCCATCCTGCAGTTTCATCTGGTTACGGTCTGTATAGGTACCATCCGAGTCATACTCGGCACGGGCATAGTTATAAATCTTGCCGCCTACCGAATAACCGAATACAGCCGACATATCTAAGTTTTTCCACGACAGGTTGGTAGAGAATCCTCCGAAGAAATCGGGAGTATAACGATCTATCGCAATCTGATTCTTAGAAGCATCACCGTAGCTGAAAGTCTTCACCCTTTCGCCATTGGCATCGGTCTTATACCACTGAGCCTTACCCGTTTCAGGATCAACTCCGGCCCATTCTGTAAGATACCAGGTATCCACATCCAATCCGGGTTTCAGCAATTTCGAAGCAGAACCGGCGATACCGGCACCGTCGCCAACGATAATTTCAGATTTATCACCATACAGTTCGGTCACCTTGTTACGGTTTAACCCGATGTTCGCATCCACACTCCAGTTCCAGTCTTTCGACTTGATAATATCAGCACCAACCGAAAGTTCGAAACCGTCGTTCTGTACACAACCTACGTTACGCCAGATACTGGTAACCCCGATGATACCGGGCAATGGCACCTGATACAGTAAACCAGAAGTATTTTTATGATAATAATCCAATGTTACACGTACGCGGTTAAAGAAAGAAGCATCTACACCCACACCGGTTGTATAGGTCTTTTCCCAGGTAAGATCGTCGTTTTTAACCTGATTAAGGATTGCTCCCGGCAGTTCGTTGTAGCTTTCGCTCAAGCTATAAAGCGCATATTGAGGATACAAAGCACTGGGGCGGTTACCAACCGAACCGTAGCTGGCACGTAATTTGAGGTTATCCACCCAGTCGGCCGTAAAGAAGCTCTCCTTATGGATATTCCATCCACCGCTTATTGAGAAGAAGTTACCATATTTAGCGTTGTTCCCGAAGTTGGACGCTCCGTCGCGTCTGAACGAGAACTGAGCCAGGTACTTGTTATCGTAAGCATAGTTTGCATTAAAAATCATAGACTGAACAGCCCATTCGTTACGACTGCTGGCAACCTTCTCGGGTACTGCGGCCACATCGGCCACCAGGAATCCGGGAGCAAAACCGGTAGCAACACCTGTATTGGCTCTGCCAGTGTAGGTATTCCATTCGTAAGCAGCCAATGCATTTACAGAATGCAGGTCGAATGTCTTGTTAAAACGAAGCAACTGGTTGGCATACACACGGTACATATTGCTTGAATAATCCGTGATACGTCCGTTCACCGACAGACCTTCGGACGAGCGTGGGTCTACGTAAGTTGTATAGAAATAGTTTTCGTATTTGTAGTTATTTACAGACGAGAAGGTAAGATAATCTGTAAACTTGATATCGAAGTCAAGATTACCCATAAACTCGTAGGTTGTATAGTCTGTAAAATTCCATTGCAGATCGTACAGATAATTGCTACCCGTAGTATTCACCCAGGTTGGATTAGGAGCATTGCCCACCAGTGTACCATCCTCTTTATACGGACTGTCCCAAGGCATGTTCGAATACATGGCACTTACCGAATGCTGCTGATCATGTACATCCTTGCGAGAGGCACTTACTTGTGGACGCAGATTAAACCAGCTTGCGGGCTTGTAATCTACATTGAAACGGAAGTTATAACGGGTATAATCGTATCCCTTTACCGCACCATTCTCGTCGTACAATCCTACCGAAGTGTACGTCTTCAGCGACTCGTTTCCACCGGCTACAGACACGTTGTAATCTTGTGCAAAGCCCAGCTGGGTAGCTTTATCCCACCAGTCGTAATTGCTGTTACGCAACTCGGTGTTCCAGCGGCCAAAAGAAATCTGCTCCTGGTTGCTGAATGATTTATACAGGTCGTACAACTCTTCGCCGTTCATTACCTCCAGGTTGCCCTTGTTAAGTTCAGTAATACCTAACTTGGCAGAAACATTGATGGTAGCCTTACCTGTTTTACCTTTTTTGGTTGTCACCATAATAACCCCGTTGGCTCCCTGCGAACCATAGATGGCTGTTGAAGCCGCATCCTTAAGGATAGACATGGATTCGATGTCCGAAGGATTCAATGAACCGGCACCGTCACCAACGATTACGCCGTCGATAACCCACAGAGGATCCGTGCTTCCGTTTACGGTCGATTTACCGCGAATTACAATCGCGCCTACATCGCCCGGGCGACCTGATCCGGAGTTTACATATACACCCGGAGCCTTGCCGCTCAACATATTTTCTACCGTAGGCGTGGTTACATCCATCAGTTTGTCTTTACTTACCACCTGCATGGCACCGGTAAGACTCTCCTTTTTCTGTACACCATAACCTACTACCACTACTTCGCCCAACGCCTGCGTATCCTCTTTGATACTGATGGTCATCTTTTTACCGGGAGTAGCTTTGATAATTGTCTTCAGGTAACCTATATAAGTAACCTCAAGAGTGGCATTAGCCGGAACATCCAACGAAAAGTTACCGTCAAAATCGGTACTTGTTCCATTGGATGTTCCAGCTACAAGTACATTGGCGCCTATAACCGGTTCCCCGGTTAAGGCATCAACGACAGTACCTGTAACTTTGGCGGCCTGTTGCGTGATTTGTTTCTCTGAAACAGCATTATTTACGGTGTTCTGTGGTTTGTAAATAATAATGCGATTGTTCTTTAGTTCAAATTTAGCGTTTTGATTTTTTAAGGCGTTTACAAGAATCTCTTCAATCGATTTGTTCTCCATGTCGATAGAGACACGTTCGTTCAAATCGATGTCGTTATTCCTGATAAGGAAGGAGTATTGGGATTTTGACTCGATAACATCGAACAATTCCCGCAAAGTAGAGCTTTTAAGCTTTACAGTGATGGTTGACGTTTGTAGCTCCGAAGCCTGTAGTTGCGACTGTATGGGTAACACAGACAGCAAGCAGGCAGTCAGAAACATTGTCCCATTTTTTTTCAAAAAATTTCGTTTCATTTTGTTTTAGATTTAATCAGTAAAGTGCAAATTCAAAAAAAATTAGTTTTAAATCATTAAGTCTTCTGTTTAGTATCTCATACATCTATTATTTTAGTTAACAATCATTTTTTTCTATCGTATATAATCAGCGTCGAATCTGTTTTCGTCCATACATATTTGTTATCCACATCCACCTCGCGCAAAATCTCATTCAGCGAATAAGTATTATCGAAGCTGCCGGTAAATATCTCTTTTCGCAGGGAATTGCTTTTAAGGATAATCTTCACATTAAAACGGCGCTCCAGCTGTTTGGATATGTCGGCAAACGAAAGCTCGCTGAACTTGAGCTTCCCTCCTATCCAGGCAGAAGCATCCGAAGCCTTAGTCTCCTTCAGGTCCATAGTGGACGAAGACCGGTGGTACGACACCAGCTGGTTGGGTTTCAGAATCACATTGGGCAATGCCGAAGCCTCTTCGTTGAAATGAACATCCACTTTTCCGGAGATAAGGCATACATCCACCGTCTGATCATTCTCGTAAGCCTTAACATTAAAACGGGTACCCAGCACCTTTACATCCAGGGCATCCGATTTAACGATGAAAGGCTTCAGGGAATCGTGAGACACCTCAAAATAGGCCTCCCCTTCCAGATACACCTCTCTGTTTATTTTATTGAATGATTTATTGTACTTTAGGGAAGAACCCGCATTAATCCATACAACCGACTTGTCGGGGAGCACTACCTTCGACTGGGCACCGTAGGGAGTTACCGTTTCAAACCAGGCCATCTCCTCGGGTTGAACAGCCGTTTTACGGCCCACATAGTAAAACGCCACACTAAACGAGATCAGCAGCAGCAAAGAAGCAGCTGCCTTAAACCAAGCGTTGCCGAACAAACTGCGGGCAGATCCGTTTTGTTTCTTTAGCAGCGGCGACAATCTGGTAGCGAAGTTCTCACGCATCTCCGATGCGAAAAGAGGCACATGTGCCGTAGCCCACCAGTCGGACATTTCGGAAAAAATTTGTTTGTGGCTTTCATCCTCCTCAATCCACCGGAGCAATGCCGCCTTATCTTCCTCCGATAGCCGTCCGGAGAAATAATCAAATAACCTGTCTTCTATATGTTCGTCATGCATACTATTTCAATTTATCGGTTAACCTCCGTTGTAAGGAGATTTGTTCGTTTATAAGAAGATACAGCGGTTGTTTCATTTCTGTTTAAAAGAAATGAATATATTTTTAAAAAATTGTACATAAAATAACACTAGAAGAAGGTAGATGCAATCTAAGATGCTTTATATCAGCACACTGAAGAGGATCAAATAAAAATAGAAAAATCAGTATACAAAGGAGAAAAAAGACAAGGTAAAATGGCGGAGCTGTTCTTTTAGCTTGGCAAGAGCGATCCGCACCTGCCCTCTTACGGTGCTGGGTGTAATCTTATTCAACGATGCAATCTCATCGTACGAAAGATTCAGGTAGAGGTACTGTTCAAAAATCTCACGGCATTTTTCCGGTAACTTCTGAATTGCCCGGTTCACAGTCTCCTCAAACTCCTTATTCTCCAGAAAAGACAAAGGATGCTCATCCTGGGTTATCTGTTGTTTCTGGAATTCAATTAAATTATCCTCCACATCCGACAACGAAACCTCCTCCAGCTGTCTCTTTTTCAAATGGTTAAGACAGCGGTTCTGTACCGCACGGATCAGGTAAGAAGAACATGGATAGACCAACGTAGACCGGTTTTCCCACACACGCAAAAACACATCGTTAACAACCTCCTGCGCAATTTCGGGTACGTAAACAAATTTGGTCGCCACCGCACACAAATAGACATAATAGGCATTGTATAACTCTTCAAATGCCCTTGAATCGCCCTTATTTATTTGATGGATAATTTTTTCGTTTACTACTTGCACGGAATTAAAACGGAATTAAGAATGTTGTGGATATAAAATAATAGAGCTGGCAAAAGTAGCAATTTATTTTTAATACGTGGAAATTAAGGATGGTATGTAACCGGAAATAAAGAAGAAAAACGGACTTTACATTACAATATGATTAATAATTTGCATTAATTAATACCAATTTTTGGATTTAAGCCGAAAAAAAATTATATTTGTAAATCTACACAAATTAAGCCGCATGCTGGCTTTTCTAAAATTAATAATATATGAGACTCTTTATCATATCTAACCGACTACCTTTGAAGGCCTCTAAAACAGGCAACAATACATTCGAATTTACCCGAAGCGAAGGAGGGCTGGCCACGGGACTCGGTTCGCTGGACATGGAAATTGAGAAACACTGGATCGGATGGCCCGGTGTTCATACGGAGACTGACCAGGAAAAAGAAATAATAACGGAACATCTTTCCAAGTTTAATTTCCATCCCGTCTTTCTATCGCCCGAGCAGATCGAGAACTATTACGAAGGTTACAGCAACAGCACTCTTTGGCCCCTGTGCCACTATTTTTACTCCTACATACACTACAAAAACATCTATTGGGAATACTACAAACAGGTAAACGAAATCTTTAACCAGGTATCCGCCCTGCACATCCAGCCCGGCGACATCGTGTGGGTACAGGATTACCAATTGATGCTGCTGCCCCAGATGCTACGTAATGCAGTCAAAAAAATCAGTATCGGATACTTCCATCACATTCCTTTTCCTTCCTACGAGCTGTTCAGGGTATTGCCCGAACGAGACGAGCTGCTCAATGGGTTGATGGGTGCCGACCTGATTGCGTTCCACACCCACGATTACATGAGGCACTTTGTGAGTGCGGCAGAGCGTGTGCTTGATCTGCGCTTCAAACTGGACCAGGTTCAAATAGGTAACCGTACCATCTTTGTGGATGCTTTCCCGATGGGTATCAACTACGACCTTTACCACGACGCCATTCTGGAACCGGAGGTACAGGCCAAAGCCGATGAGCTGAAGAAGATGTACGGCAACCATAAACTGATTTTGTCGGTAGACCGCCTCGACTACAGCAAAGGAATCCTCCACCGTATCAAAGGGTTTGAATTGTTTCTCGAAAATCATCCCGAGTTCAAGGAGAAGGTTTCGCTGGCTATGATCATCGTGCCGTCCAGGGATAATGTAAAAAGCTATGCCGACCTGAAATCGAAGATAGACAAGCTGATCGGGGCTATCAACGGGAAGTATTCAACCATCAACTGGACACCCGTGTACTATTTCTATCACAGCTTCGATTTTAACGAACTGGTGGCCATGTACAACATTGCAGACATAGCACTGGTAACCCCCTTGCGCGACGGCATGAACCTGGTGGCTAAAGAATACCTGGCAGCCAAAAGAGACTCGCCCGGCGTACTTATATTAAGTGAAATGGCCGGAGCTGCCATCGAGCTTACCGAATCCATCATAGTAAACCCCAACGACCTGGAACAGATCGAGAAGGCCATATTGGATGCACTGCAGATGCCGGAGCAGGAACAGCTTAAGAACATGAAGCTGATGCAGCAGAAGATATCGCGGCAGACCGTCAACAAATGGGCAAACGATTTTGTAAACGAACTGGAAACCATCCGCAACCAGAATGTGGCCTTCAACAAGAAAAGAATAAAGGAACGTATTACTTCCGAGATTCAGGAGGCCTATCAGAAGGCGGGCAAGCGGCTGCTAATACTCGATTACGACGGCACCCTGGCGCCCTTCAGGAGCAAACCCGAAGATGCCATCCCCACCACCGAGCTTATCACTACGCTTAGCCGGCTTTGCGACGACAAGAACAACCATGTGGTGATAAGCAGCGGACGGGATCACGCCACCCTCGACGCCTGGTTCGGGAACCTGCCGTTAAGTCTGGCTGCCGAACACGGAGCATTTTATAAGCAGAATGGCACCTGGTTCGAAAACATCCACCATGTGTTATGGGACGACGAGATACTGCGTATCTTACAGCAGTTTGTAGACAAAACACCCCGTTCCAAACTTGAAATCAAAAAGACAGCCCTGGTATGGCACT